>WLDW01000123.1 GCA_009704605.1 Actinomycetota bacterium | reverse complement strand
CCAGCTAGATCTAGAAGTTCGATTTCGATCCAGGTAATAAGTCCTAGTCTTCCTTTTTTGACTGCGCTATCGCGGTAACCAAATTTCATGTCCTTTGGCTCAAGAATTACTAGCTCACCTGATTCGTAATCTAAAAACTCTGCTTTCAAGAAAACATCGCTTAGTTCTTGACCGTATGCACCAATGTTTTGAACTGGTGATGCCCCAACGCTTCCTGGGATACCGCTCATGGCTTCAATGCCAGCGAGTCCTTCGCTAACTGTTTTTGCTACAAGCTCATCCCAATCTTCACCGGCTTGAACTCGCCAGATTTGCTTATCGCCGACAGTTGTTTTCTCGATGCCCTTGGTTTTGATTTGAATAACAGAAAGATCTTCAATTCTTTCGGAAACCACCATGTTGGTTCCGCCGCCAATAAGTAACCAGTCTTCGCCAGATGCCCAAACCCTCTTGGCGCAGTCAATTAGTTCCGCGGATGTTGAGCAAACTGTTAGCTCTGCTGGCTCGCCACCAACGCGCATCGATGTTAGCTCGGAAAGCTTGGTCACTAGATACTCACTCGAACTTGAGCTTTTCCTAGAACCACAACATCGTCGCAGGTTGCCGACAGGTCAATTCGAGCAATCTTGGCTGCCTCATCTATTTCAACAACCGTTGCGTTCACAACTAAAGTTGCGCCCTTGGTTGCATCAACCAAAACAGGTTTGGTGAAGCGAACCTGGTAGTCAATTACTTTTCCACTGTCTCCTAGGAAATCAACTACGGACTGAACAGCAGCTCCCATGGTTAGCATTCCGTGGGCTAGAACTCCCGGTAGGCCAACCGCTTTTGCAACATCGTCGCGGTAGTGAATTGCGTTGAAATCTCCTGATGCTCCGGCGTAGCGAACCAGGCTGTCACGGGTGAAATGAAACTCTCTGGCGGGAAGTGCTTGGCCGATAGTTAGGCTCATGCTTCACCTCGCACCACGAGAGTTGAGATTGCTGTGCAGACAAGCTCTTGGTTGGAGTCAAAAATCTGAGTTTCGAAGCTGACCATCGAATTTCCTGCCAGCTGTTTGACGCTGGCGACCTTTAGTTCGCTAGTTAGCTCATCGCCGGCGACTATGGGTCTCACGTGAATAAAGCGCTGGTCGCCGTGAACAACCCTGGAGAAATCTAGGGCGGCTTCTTTGTCGGAAATTACCTGAATTAGCGAGCGCTCTTGGATCACTACGGCGAAAGTTGGTGGAGCGATTAGGTCTTTATAGCCCTGTTTTTTGGCCGCGTCTAGATCTAGGTTGGCTGGGTCTTTAGAGAAAACAGCTTTGGCAAATTCGCGGATTTTTTCGCGGCCGACAAGGTAACTAGAAGTCCTTGGGTAAATTTTGCCTTCGATAGCTGGATTGACCATTTGTTAACTGTATCTAGGTCCTTGAGGAATCACCCGTTGATTGAATTGGTAGCGGAGGCGGGACTCGAACCCGCGACCCCACGATTATGAGTCGTGTGCTCTAACCACCTGAGCTACCCCGCCGGGGACTAAATAGTTGCACTTCTTATTAGTCGAGCCCCGAGACAGGATTGAACTGTCGACCCCTTCCTTACCATGGAAGTGCTCTACCACTGAGCTATCGGGGCGTTTTTGGATTGAACCTAGCAACTAAAGCAGATTAGCACGGCTGGATTAGGGCTAGCAAACAGTTCTAGGTGGCTCTTGTTCTAGGCTTATGGGCATGGATTCGACTATTTTGCATCAATCAATCAAGCAGCCCAAGTGGTGGCAAACAGCAGTTATCTACCAGATCTATCCTCGCTCTTTCGCAGATGGTGACGGCGATGGCATCGGTGACCTAAGAGGTGTTGAGTCGAGGCTAGAAAGTCTCCAAGCACTTGGTATCGATGCCGTTTGGTTCTCGCCATTTTTCAAGTCGCCTCAAAAAGACGCTGGCTACGACGTATCTGATTACCGCTCGATTGATCCGCTTTTTGGAACCAACGAGGACTTTGACAAGCTGCTAGCAAAAGCAAAATCTCTTGGAATCAGGATCATTGTTGATCTAGTTCCTAACCACTCCTCTGACCAGCACGAATTGTTTCAGAAAGCACTAAAAGCTGCTCCTGGTTCACCGGAGCGGGATATGTATATGTTCCGCGATGGCAAGGGTGAAAATGGTGAGCTACCTCCTAACAACTGGGAGTCCGTCTTTGGTGGTCAGGCTTGGTCCCGAATCACTGAAGCAGATGGGTCTTTAGGTCAGTGGTACCTACACATCTTTGATTCCTCGCAGCCAGATTTCAACTGGGAGAACCCAAAGGTGCACGATTTCTTCGCTGGAGTCTTGCGGTTCTGGCTAGATAAAGGTGTTGATGGTTTCCGCATCGACGTAGCCCACGGCCTTGTGAAGGCTCCTGGGTTACCGGACATTACTGCTGCACAAAGCCAAACGCTCGAACACGATCCGAACAACCCTCACCCGTTCTGGGGACAAGAAGGTGTTCACGACATCATCCGCTCTTGGAGAAAGATTCTGGACGAGTATGACGATAGGGCTATGTGCGCGGAGGCTTGGGTTTTGCCGCTATCGAGAATGGCTAAATGGGTTAGACCCGACGAATACCACCAGACATTTAACTTTGGTTACCTAGAGACTCCTTGGGCAAAAGAACCGCTAGTCAAGGTAATTAGCGATTCCCTTGAAGCTTTTGGTTCTGTAGGCGCCCCATCAACTTGGGTGCTTTCAAATCACGATGTGATTCGCCACGTTTCCAGATTCGGTGTTGAAACTCCTCCACCGCAAGGCTCCGGTATTGGTCCTGGTATGGAACAGCCGGATGAAGAACTAGGGCAAAGAAGAGGTCGCGCAGCTACCGCGTTTATGCTCGGTATTCCTGGTGGAGCGTACCTGTATCAAGGTGAAGAGCTTGGTCTTCCAGAGCACACCACACTCGAAGGTAAGTATCGTCAAGATCCAACTTTTTCTAGAACCAAGGGTGAGCGAGTTGGAAGAGATGGTTGCCGAGTTCCGCTTCCTTGGGAAGCAGATGGTGGTGTGTCATTTGGCTTTAACTCAACTGGCGAATCTTGGTTACCTGCCCCGGTAACTTACAAGAAGTATGCAAGAAATGTTCAAGAAGGCGTTGCCGGTTCCACTCTCGAGCTATACAAGAAACTTATAGCCGAGAGAAAGAAGCTAGCGCTTGGTTCCGGTGAGTTCCGCTGGGCCCCAGAGTATTCTTCGGCCAACTCACTTGCTTATGTCAATAACGGAGTCCTGGTGCTAAGTAACTTCGGTCCAGAGTCAATAACTGCTCCAACTGGAGAAATCATTGTCTCTACGCAGAGCTCACTAAATGCTGGAGGGCAACTCGAGGCAAACCAGAGCGCATGGATCAAGCTCTAGTTACTCACCTTGCTCAACCAGGTTCCCAGTGGTGGCGATCTGGAGTTATCTATCAGAT
>WLDW01000122.1 GCA_009704605.1 Actinomycetota bacterium | reverse complement strand
TCATCCAACACAAATGTCTCTCTGAATGTTGACAGGTCGCAGCGCAATTCCTCTAATGCATACATCCAAAACGGCATACGCTGTTTGATCATGAATGGATCAAACGGCAAATCTCCCTTGGAGTGAGTGCGGTCGTGAATCAAATCCCAAAGCACATAGGTTTCTTGTGCAAGGAGCTGATCGTTGACAACTCTCTCGGCATCTGGAGGAAGAGGTAGGAAAAGTAGCTGCTGAGCAGCTCTAGTAACCATGCGGAATCTGGCAGCCTCACGGTCGCAGAAGATTCCTCCCCAGTAGAACTTGGCTAGCTCTCTGGTTGCAACTGTTTCTGGAAAGAACACTGCCGAGAAGGTGTCATAGCCAGAAGTAAAGGCCACAAATTCAATCGGAACAAAGGCGCTGTTCTGGTAAACCTGCTCTTTTTCGGCAAGCCAGTCAGGCCAGAAGGTGTTGGTGATAATCGCCTCAAGGTTTCGGTTCGGGTTACCATTTTGGGTATACATCGCAAAAACGGCAAGGTTTTCAACGTTGTTCTCGCGCTTGAGGTCCGGGCGGAATAGCTCCAGAGAGTCATAAAAATCAGGCACAATAAAGCCACCGTCAGCCCATGCCTGGATGTCTTTTTTGACCTGGGTCAAATAATCAATCTGGTGCGCAAACCTTGGCGTCAGCTCCGTTATTGCTTCCAACACAAGAGCAATCTGCTTTTTGGCTTCTTCGATATCATGTGCAGTTGAATCTATCGATCCGTCTTTTACTTGCATCGGCTTAATGGCCTCTACTGCGGCGGCAAGTTTTAGCCAGCTTGGGTCGGTTGCGGCCCACGATGGGTCTTTTCTGGTTTGCGCTAGCGCGGCAGCTTTTCCACCCGAAACCCATGATGCAATGTTGATCCAAAAGTTTTTGTTGTCTAGTTCATCGATTGAGTCATCACCGAAAATGTCGCTGTCGGCAAGAACAACTACTCGGCCTTTGCCAAAGTTGGTTGCTGCAACTAGAGCTGCCTCTGAAGGTGTTGCAGAAATTGAGCTAGTTGCAATCACTTGAGCATTTGAACCATCTTTGATTTCTAAAACTCCAGAGCGATAGAAAGCGGTTTGCTCTACTTTGAAACCAAGATCAAATTCAAATGACTTCTTTAGATCAGCGAGCACCCAAGTTGCAACACCTTTGAAGTTGTTTTCAGAATCTTGAACAGTGGCGTTTGCAATCTTGATTCCGAAATGCTCGGTGAGCTCCGAAAAATTGTTTCCATACTTTGGCTGTTCGGATTCTCCGAGAACCACAAGTCCGCCACCGGCGTTAACAAATTCTTTAACAGCTGAGATCTCATCTGATGTTAACTTCGGTGAACCCTCACCTAAGGTTTTCTCCCAATCATCATCGGATGCGTGTGGGATAACTAAAACATCAACACCGCTCAAGGACTCTTTAGTGAAAGTTCCTGTTTTGTGTGAACGAACTCCAAACCCCGATGCTTCAGCTGAGAGCACTAACTTTGAGTATCCAGAATCTTGAGGATTGCCAGGGTTTAGTTCCTTGGCTTTCTCGGCATCAATGCTCCAAGCCTGTCGGTGAGACTGGTCGATAAGGATTTGGGTCGCTTTTTGCATTCCGGGGACTTCCTTTGAATAAATTCCTGATTTGAATCAAAATACCAGAATTTTTACTCAAATAGAAAGGGATTTATGTCGAATACTCCGAAAACTAAGATATTTACGGCAGATTAGCTGGCTGCGGGCTGTTTAGCTTCGTACTTTTGACCAGCCAGCCAGCTTCCGATCAAAACCAGTGGAAGTCCAATGAGGAGTCCTGGGGTAATTGGCTCACTCAGGAACACGACACCAAGAAGCAGTGCCACAAGGGTGTTGATGTAAACAATAAGTGTCGCTCTCGGGGCACCTATTTCCTTTATGAGCGCAAAGAAGAGCACAAAGGCCAGGGCGGAACAAATGGCACCCAAGCCCAGAAGCGCCAACCAGGAATCAACGCTTGGAGTATTGGCTATCTCCAGCGGCAACTGGGTAATTGCCGGAACCAAATAGGCGATCGCTACGAAAACCATTGAAAGGCTTATAACTCCAGTAGTTGGCACAAAACCAATCTTGTAGGCAATTACAGCAGGTGCAATCGCATAGCCAATAGACCCAAGGATTACAGCACCAACCCAGATTGGATCCACGATTCCCTGGAATGAGTCGATACCAACCAGAGCAACGACTCCAGCGAATCCAACAACCATTCCAATTAGAGTCTTAGGGTTTCTGATCGACTTATCCCCTAAGAGGCTGGCGACAACAACGCCAAACATCGGAACTGTTGCAATTAGCAAGGCGGTAAGGCCAGAAGAGATGTGTCTACCGGCTTCAGTGATTAGCCACCAAGGAATAACCATTTCCATCACCGCGAAGAATAGAACCCATTGCCAGTGCTTGAGCGCAATCTTTAGAGCACCAGAGTTCAAGGCCAGTGGAACCATAATGGCCGCGCCAATAAGTACCCGGATGAAGATGATTGAGTAGCTAGAAAAATCCTCAAGCGCTATTTGAATAAAGAAGTATGGGACTCCCCAGGCTAGCCCGGTCGCCAAAAACAACAAGAGGGCTTTGCGGGACATGCAATAAGCCTAGCTGCTTGGTTACTGTTCAGAGCGCTTGATCATTCGCGTTAGGAACTCTTTAGTTCTTGGCTCCTTGGGGTTGTCGAAGAAATCTTTAGCTTCGCCCTGTTCAAGGATTTTTCCCTTTTCTAAGAAAATAACCCAATCGGCAACTTCTCTCGCAAACGAGAGCTCGTGAGTGGCCATCAGGATGGTGGTTCCAGATGCCTTGAGGTCTTTAATCAATGACAGCACTTCTCCAACCAGTTCAGGGTCTAACGCGCTTGTTACCTCATCGAGCAGCAAAACCTTGGGCTCCATGGCAATCGCTCGGACAATAGCGGTGCGCTGTTGCTGCCCCCCGGAAAGTTTGTCTGGATAGGAATTGGCTTTATCAGCTAGTCCAATTCTCTCTAGCCAATTAAGGGCTTTCTTCCTCGCTTCTTCTTTGGGCATCTTCTTGACGTGTATCAATGCCAGAGTAATGTTTTCCAAAATTGAAAGATGTCCAAATAAGTTGAAGGACTGAAAAACTAGTCCAATTTGTTCGCGAACTTTGTCTTGGTCAACATCGGGCTCAGAGATCTCTACGCTCTCTAAGAAGATCTGTCCATCGAGAATGTCCTCTAGCAAATTCACGCAGCGCAGCACCGTTGACTTTCCAGATCCAGAAGAACCAATAACGGCAACAATCTGGCCTGGAAATACTTCAAGGTCCACTCCGTCAAGCACGACCTTGGTGTCGTAGTTCTTTTTGAGATTCACTACCTTCAGTCGGGGCTTCGTCCAATCGATCACAGTGCGTTACCTGCCTGTTCACGTTCGGAATACTTTCTTTGAATTCGATCAGCTAACCT
>WLDW01000121.1 GCA_009704605.1 Actinomycetota bacterium | reverse complement strand
ATTTGTTGACGGTCAACTGCTGGGAAAGCCTCCCCCTCTGGATTCGGACATTCAGGAACCGAAACCAATAGGTCTCTTGGGAAGGAAACTACGGTTGCATCCTGTCTATCCTTTGTGATGTGTAGCAAGATGATCACGTCAGCTAGCTCGGAGGATACTTCTCCCTCGCCATATTCTTTGCCTTGGCCATCTCGGGTATCAGATCCGATAAGCAGAAAATTGATTGAGCCCTCGAGGTCGACTTCACCGCTGGTAGCCAAAACAATGTTGTCCTGGTTTAGTTTGTTGTAAATGTCAAAAGCCGAGATTCCCGCAGCTGCCACTGCAGCGCCTGCAACAACCGCCAAGCCCTTAAATGCCCAACGGACATACTTTCTGCCTGGAGCGGGTGGCTTCAGATCTCCGTGTCGTGGTGGAAATTTCTTGGGATCGGCGGGAGGTCTAATTACTCTGCGGGAAGCGAAGTTTGGTAAATTATCGGACAACAAACTTCCAATCCCTAGCTAAACCTAAGTTTCCAGTCTATTGAAAGGGGATAGTTTTTCGGTCAAGCTCTGGAAACTCTCAGCTTGTATGGCGGAGGCCGTGGGATTCGAACCCACGAAACATTGCTGTTCACTGGTTTTCAAGACCAGCTCCATCGGCCGCTCGGACAGACCTCCGTAAAGGAGTTTATAGCAATTGCTGACTACTAGCGGCGCCTAGAAAACAAAAAGCCCTCGAGGCCTGCAAGAACCTGAGCAACTCCATCGTCAGTAACTGATGCGGTCACATCGGTTGCAGCCAATTGCACTTCTTTTGGGGCTTGACCCATGGCAAATGCTAGTCCACCCGAATTCTTGGCCCATTCAAACATCTCAATGTCATTTCTTCCATCGCCCATCACTAGAACCTGACTTTTTTCGATTCCCAATCGAGATCGCTGCACTTCTAAAGCACTCGCCTTCGTGACACCTTGCGGGGAAATGTCTAACCAAGCGGTGTAGCCAATTGCATAACTAACAGATGACAAGCCGATCTTCGAAATCAAACCCAAGAATTCATCAACGTCGTGCTCCGGCGACAACACAACGACTCTGCTAACTGGGTGGTGCATAAGTTCATCAAGCGGGGTCTCGAAGTTTTGGTCACCAAGAGCATACGAGGGGAAAGGTCGATGAAAGCGGTAGCTTCCATCGACATCTTCAACGGCGAAGTGGGCCTGGGGTAAATGTTCGATGAGCTGTGTCAGTACCTCAGCAGGTTGAAAAGTTATGACGTCCGCGATCTTGAAACCTCTTGGGTGCTGATTATCTAGCTCAACTGTCACGGCTCCATTTGAACTCACGACAAAGCCTTGCTCGATTCCAAGGTCTCTAACTACGGGGACTGCGTTTGGGGCAGAGCGGCCGGTTGCAACAATAACTTCATGGCCTAAGCCCTTAACGCGACTTACTTCTTTTGCGACCTCAGGAGAAAGATACCCGTCATCATGAACTAGGGTCCCGTCGATGTCCAGGCCGATTAGCCATCGGTCACTTGGGGAAAGATTTGGCATGTTGGATTCGTTGTTGGGTTCTTTTATGCGTTCTTGGGAAGGATTAGTTCTTCTCCACCAAGGTATGGCCTCAAAGCAGCAGGGATCTTCACCGAACCATCAGCTTGCTGATGGTTTTCGAGGATTGCAACGAGCCATCTGGTTGTGGCAAGGGTTCCATTTAAAGTTGCAGCAATCGCTGTCTTTCCGTCTTCGGTTCTATAGCGAACGTTTAGACGCCTGGCTTGATAAGTGGTGCAGTTCGAAGTTGAGGTCAACTCACGGAAATCTTTTTGCGTTGGAACCCAAGCTTCCGCATCGTATTTACTTGCGGCCGATGAACCGAGGTCGCCGGCTGCTGTGTTAATGACTCGGTAAGGCAGCTCACAAGCTTGAAGCATCTGCTCTTGAAAAGCTAAGAGTTTTTGATGCTCTTGCTCAGCTTGTTCTGGCTTGATGTAGCTAAACATTTCAAGTTTGTTAAATTGGTGAACCCTGAGAATTCCTCTGGTGTCTTTTCCGTGACTACCAGCTTCTCTTCGATAGCAGGTTGACCAACCTGCATATCTAAGCGGTCCGTTGTTTAGTTCGATGATCTCATCGCGGTGATACCCAGCAAGAGCAACTTCACTTGTTCCGGTGAGGTATAGATCATCTGCTGGAAGGTAATAGATTTCATCCGCGTGCTCGCCAAGAAAACCGGTTCCTGCCATAATCTCGGGCCTAACAAGTGTTGGCGTAATCAGCGCCGTAAAGCCAGCCTTGGTTGCAAGATCTAAGGCCAAATTCATTAGAGCGAGCTCGAGCCTCGCACCCATGCCTTTTAGGAAATAGAACCTGGAGCCAGAGATCTTTGCTCCTCGTTCAATGTCGATTACGTCAAGTAATTCGCCGAGGGCAACATGGTCTCTAGGTTCAAAATTAAACGCGGGTTTCGTCCCTACTTCCTTAAGGACAACAAAGTCTTTCTCGCCCCCGGAAGGAACACCTTCATTTACTACGTTTTCGATTTTCCATAAAATCGCATCGAGTTCTTCAGAGGCAGTATTGGCTAACTCATTAGCAGCCTTCACTTTGCTGGCTAGGTCTTGAGCGGCTGCTACTAGCTCAGCCTTTTGATCTTTAGAGGCACTGGAAACTACCTTTGAGTGAGCGTTTTGTTCAGCCCTTAGGGTTTCAAATTCCGCGAGCGCCTTCCGGCGCTTGGCGTCGGCATCGACCGCTTGGTCAACTAGTGATTCTTCTCTACCTCTGGCACGCTGAGATGCCTTGATGGCATCTGGGGATTCTCTAAGGAGATTTAGGTCGATCACCCTTCAAGAATACAAGCCAAGGGGCAAAGCGAGTTTAGGTTGCGTGACTAACGAGCTTTGCGAATGGCTTCCAGCCACTTCTTAGCTTCACTGTATTGTCCATTTGAGTTATTTCCAGATGGAGCGGTCTTCTGTTTATCTGCTCTGGGGTAGGAACCTAAGAAACTGACTTTAGGGCTGAATCTGTGAAGGCCAGCCAAAGCCTCACCAACTGACTCATCCAACACATGTCCTTCAGCGTCGATGTTGAAACGGTAACGACCTAGCCTGTCCCCAATTGGGCGTGATTCAATTCGCGTTAGGTTTACACCCCTAGTCGCAAATTGCTCAAGCATCTCAAGAAGCGATCCTGGTCTATCGGTCGGTAGCTCAACAATTACCGATGTCTTGTCAGCTCCCGTTGGTTTAGATAAATCCCCCGCAAGGCCAATTTGAATAAACCTGGTCTGTGCTTGCTTGTTTTCTCCGATGTTCTTGGCAAGAGTAATCAGTTTGAAATGATTTGTTATTGACGGTGCTGCAATTGCCGCATCAGCGTAGGAGCTCTCCAAAAGGTCCTTTGCTGCAGAAGCAGTGGATGTTGTTGGAAGGTGAACGTGACCTGGAAGTTTGTCGAGCAACCATTTTCTACTTTGCGCATAGGCAACCGGGTGGGTGGCT
>WLDW01000120.1 GCA_009704605.1 Actinomycetota bacterium | reverse complement strand
TTGCTTGTTTGCCAGAAGAGTTTCTTCAGTTCTACTCATCTAGACCAAACCAAAGTACTTTGCCGCTGTTTCCATGTCCTTATCACCGCGGCCGCTTAGGTTCACAAGCACCTTGCTACCTGGTTTCATGGTTGGCATCAAGTGCGAAATACCAGCAAGTGCGTGAGCGGTCTCTATTGCAGGAATTATCCCCTCGGTTCTACTTAGAGTTCTGAGAGCCTCCATAGCTTCCGAATCAGTGACTGGAATGTACTCTGCTCTACCGATGTCCTTCAACCAAGAATGCTCGGGACCAACGCCTGGATAATCAAGACCTGCGGATATCGAATGTGATTCAAGAGTTTGGCCATCTTCGTCTTGCAACAGGTAACTCATCGCGCCGTGCAACACACCAGGTCGACCGGCGCTGAGCGTAGCCGCGTGCCTACCGGTCGCCACCCCATCCCCAGCAGCTTCCATACCCACCAATCGAACGTCATCATCTAAAAACGCGTGGAAGATACCAATTGCATTTGATCCTCCGCCAACACAAGCAACCACGGCATCTGGAAGTGAGCCAGTCTCATCAAGCATCTGTTGCCTTGCCTCAATACCAATCACGGAATGGAAGTCACGAACCATAGTTGGGAACGGGTGAGGGCCGGCAACTGTTCCCAGAAGGTAATGAGTTCCTGCTACGTTTGCCACCCAGTCACGCAAAGCTTCATTAATCGCATCTTTTAGTGTTCTGCTTCCGGTCTTTACGGCAACAACCTCCGCACCAAGAAGTCGCATTCTCGCAACATTGAGTGACTGCCTTATTGTGTCAACTTCGCCCATGTAGACAACGCACTCAAGACCAAGCAATGCTGCCGCAGTTGCACTTGCCACACCGTGCTGGCCAGCACCTGTTTCGGCGATTATCCTTCGCTTGCCCATTCTTTTGGCTAGCAATGCTTGACCGAGAACATTATTTATCTTGTGTGAACCGGTGTGGTTTAGATCTTCACGCTTGAGAAATACTCGAATGTCGCCGATGGTGGCTGCAAACTTCGGTGCCTCGGTAATGATGGAGGGGCGTCCCGTATAGGTTTTGTGCAAGTGTGCCAACTCTTCAATAAACGAAGGATCATTCTTGGCTTCTTCGTAAGTTCGATCTAGCTCATCTAAGGCAGCTATGAGGGATTCGGGAACAAATCTCCCACCAAACTCACCAAAGTATGGCCCGACTTGATCTGCAAGCTTTTCCGACATCTAATAAGCCTACGACTTCTTCACTTTACTAAAAGAGCTAACCAGTTCTGAAGCGTCCCCGGTTACTAAAGCCTCGCCAACCAAAACGCAGTCGGCACCGAAGGATGCATACTCTTCAACATCAGCCACGCTGCGAACAGCTGACTCCGCAATCTTGATTGAACCTTCTGGCACCAAAGAAGCTAATCGGCCAAACAGGGATCGGTCGGTTTCAAATGTTCCTAAATCCCTAGCGTTAATTCCAATAAGTCTCGATTCAACTTCGCATGCACGAACTACCTCCTGCTCTGAATGAGTTTCTATAAGGGCGGTCATTCCTAGCTGCTCGGTGAATGCCTTTAAACGAGTAAGTGTTTTTTGGTCCAAGCCAGCAACAATCAGAAGCACCATGTCCGCGCCGTGAGCGCGGGCCTCAAGCACCTGATACTCGTTAGCTATGAAGTCTTTGCGTAATACCGGGATCCTTACTGACTTTCGGACCTCATCGAGATCCTCCAGACTTCCAAGAAAACTTCTTCCTTCTGTTAGTACACTCACTGCTCCAGCGCCAGCAGTCTCATAAGATCTTGCTAACGCTGCGGGATCTTCAATACTCGCAATGCTTCCGCGAGATGGGCTTGCTCTCTTAATTTCGGCAATTACTCGAATGTGTGTCGGACTTAGTAGGTGTGGTTCGGGAGCAATTGCTGCTGGAGATAGAAGGGCTAGCTTCTCAATTTGTGGAAGTGGAATTAGTTCTTCGCGTACCGAGGCATCTCGAAGTGCACCCGCGTAAAGATCTAAAAGCAATTAGTTCTTAGACTTCGATCCGCCGACGCCGTAACCAGCGCGCTTGAGATACCATCCAGCAATTGGGCCTAGAACGGCCAAGCCGGCACTAGCCCAAACCAAGAAAGCCAGGTCTAGCCAAAAAAAGAGAGTCCCAAGGGCAAACGCAACAATCACCACGGATACAGTTACCCACGCGGCAAGTGAATCTCCGTGACCTGGCTCGGTGCTATCTGCAGACATGATTTCTCCTCTTTTGGCTCAACTTTATCAGTTGATTACTAGTTCTGACTGCTCCAGAGGTCCTCTGGTTGTTCTCGCTTCGACTTTGCAGCCTTCGGCTTCTGATGCTTGATGGGTATCAGTGCGTAAAATGCCAAAACTAATGCATTTAGAGCCGCGCTTACAAGAAATAGCGTCGAAAAGACACCAACCGAGCTAGACACCAGGAATTCAGAAGTTGAAAGATCTTGCACTACACCGGTACGAGCTGCCAGGACGGACACAAGAGCCTCTCGAACCTGCAGTTCCGAAGTCAGTACTACTTCAAAAAGGCTCCAGATCATCAATGGCAAGGTGGCCGCAGCGAGAATTCTGGAAACAATCGGTTTCACGAGCAGGCTGACCAGAATGGTTACAACCTGCAATGAAATGAGGGTTCCAATAACCGGAAAGGCCTGGAAGCCCGTGATCTGGATTGCTCCCCCACCAGCACTTTCCGAGACTTCAAAACTTTGCCAGCTCTGGGCTGCTGTTATCGCAACGAGAGCAGTGGAAAAAAGCCAGCTCAGAAGCACTTTTGTTCTTGTCACGATAGCTTTCTCATGGTGTTTGCTATCGCTATTGCCTTCAGGGGTGCCGAGGCTTTGGAGATTGTTTCTTGGTTCTCCGATTCTGGAACGGAATCTAGAACGATGCCTGCACCAGCCTGGACATAACCCTTTCCATCGCGAAGAACAACAGTTCGAATTGCTATCGCTAAATCAGCATTGCCAGAGAAGTCGAAATAGCCAACAACTCCGCCGAACAGACCTCTGTTGATTGGCTCTAGTTCATGGATAACCGAGAGCGCCATAGGCTTCGGTGCCCCAGATAATGTTCCAGCGGGAAATGTTGCCCTAACAACATCAACAGCTGACGAACCGGCGGAGATCTTCCCTTCAACAGTTGAAACTAGATGCATGATGTGGCTATATCTTTCGACGGTCATGAACTCGGTGACAGATACTGAATCTGGGGCACATACCTTCAAAAGATCATTCCGAGCCAGATCAACAAGCATCAGATGCTCTGCCTGCTCCTTCTTGTCGGCCAGTAGGTCTTCGGCCAGTTTGCTGTCTTCCTCACCGGTTACGCCTCTAGGCCTGGAGCCAGCGATTGGATGAAGAATTGCGGAATCCTGATTCACCTTCACCAGGGCTTCAGGCGATGATCCGACAACAGAGAAAAGCCCAGTTGAATCCTCAAGATTCAGTAAATACATGTAAGGACTTGGATTCAGTGCTCTCAGGCTTCTGTAAACATCAAGT
>WLDW01000012.1 GCA_009704605.1 Actinomycetota bacterium | reverse complement strand
GGTTGTGGCCTCAATGGAAGCTAGTGCCAAAACGTCTTCGTCACTAAAGTCTTCAAAAGCTTTTCTTAGAGCTTTGGCTTGTTCTTCGGTGACATACCTCTCACGACCAAAAATCTCGGAGTTTGAAAGCAGCAAGAGCCATTCAATTTCGACTTGAACCCTGGCCCGGTTTAGACCAGCCTCGGAAAGTAATAGAGAAAGCTCAGCAACAGCCGGTGCGTAACGACCGTCTAGCGGGCTAATTGGCTGCGAAGAAAGGCTCACCAAACTATTCTTGCGCATCGAGGGCTGTTATTGCCTTCGGGCTTTCAACAATTCGCAAATTTGATGCCAAAAATCTAATCAAACAGCGCAGAGTATTTGCGTGGACCAGATTCAGTTTCAAATTCAGCAAAGCCTCTATCGAATTAGGCTTGCCAAGCCTGAGCCTGGTTACTGGTCTGGGGCAGCTGCCTTAGTCGTTACCTCTCAACTTGCAGCTCTAGAGTCTGAACTAATTGCCCTAGGGCAATCCCTGAACTGGTGACTATTGAAAGCTACGGGGGAAATCCAGACATTCTCGCTACCCGCGAAGAGATACACCGCGTTGCTTTCGAGATCAAACTTGCAGCGGAGCAACTAGCTGCCTTTAGCTCAATCGAATCTTTGTTGTCCGACCCACTTCGCCTGCTGCAGTATCGAGCGGCAACAATAAGCGTCCTCTCAAAACTAGAGCGACTACACAGCAACTGCTTAGTTGCATCCGAACAGTATTTTTCAACAGAAGCTCAAATTCACAGGCGATTTGAAATCCACTTTGTTCCAGCCCTTGCTGCGGTTGCCACCAACGTTGCGACAACTCTCGGCTGGAATCTAGACCAAAGGATTTCTGCAACTAAGAAAAGCACCGCTGCTACAAGTACTCCAAATTCCATTACGCAACTACTGGATCGGCTAGCGCAGCTGTCATCAAAAAAGCAACCAACAGTTGGCATTGACTTTTTCCAAACAGCAGATCAAAGAACCGCAATTGTTTACATTCCCGGCACACAGACCCTAGGCCTTGGAGATGGATCAAATCCGCTTGATCTGCAGTCAAACATTTTGGCAATGCAAGGTAACGGCTTAGCAGCTAGCGAGCGAGCAGTGTTGGAAGCTATGAGCCAAGCTGGCATTGCGGCAACTGACGAAGTGATATTCGTTGGGCACTCGCAAGGTGGAATGGTGGCGGGCAATCTTGCCCAGCACCCCGCCGGTTACATAACAGCCGGTTTGGTAACCATTGGTGCCCCGATTGCACAATTGAAACTATCCAAGGTTCCGGTGATGGCAATCGAGCATGTGAATGACCCAATCCCAAATGCTTCCGGAAGAGTGAATCCGCTCACCAAAAACTGGGTGACTATTCAACGCACTTCCTTGGCTTCGGAGTCAGATGCTCCGATGCATTCGCATTCATTGAAAAGCTACAAGAACACAACTCAAGAAGTGGACGCGTCCAAAAGTAAGGGGAGTGTGAACATCAAGCAGCAGCTACTGTCTCAGGTGCTAGGGGCGCCTGTTGGAAAGGCGATGGATTTTGTTATCTCTAGAGAATTCTAAGGATCTTGAAAATCCAGCGGCCAATCAAGGATGCAATCGAAATGATTACTGCACCCAGGATTGCCCAACCCATGGACTCAATAGTTAGACCTTCAGAGGTGAAGCCATCGATGGTGAAGATGTCGGATCCAATTTGAGATGAAAGCCAAGCAACAAATAAAAGCAGCGCTCCATTGATAACAAATGAGATCAAACCAAAAGTAAGAATGTAAAGCGGGAACGCAAGCACCTTGATAATCGGTGCGATTATCGCGTTCACTAAACCAAAGATTGCTCCAACAAGTAAGAAGGAACCAATTCGCTGCCAGAGCCCTTCACCACCGTAAGGAGTGAGTGTTATGGCTGGAATAAGGATTGTTGCAACCCATAGAGCTAGCGCGTTTATTGAGGTGGAGACAAAGAAACGAATCATTTTTCTATTGTCCCAGCATTAGAGCTAAATTAGAGCCTGTGACTACTTCGGCGGGCCGCGTGCCGCAAGTTCAGATGCTGTCTCCGGATGGCGTGTTTGAGGTGCCTAGCGAATACGCACACTATGGCAAATATATTGAAAAGCTAACCCTCGATGATTTTCTAAAGTTCTATCGCGACATGGCGCGAATTCGTCGCTTTGATAACGAGTGCACCGCCTTGCAACGCCAAGGACAAATGGGTCTCTGGGTTCCCGCAGTTGGTCAAGAAGCTGCCCAAATCGGATCAGGTTACGCCGTTGGAAAGAACGATCACATGTTTCCCAGCTACCGCGAGCACGGGGTGGCAATAACCCACGGAATTGATCTGATGTCAATCATCAAGATGATGCGCGGTGTGAATCACGGTGGTTGGAATCCTGAAGAAACCAGATTTCATCTTTATGCAATCGTTCTAGGAACCCAGGTGCTGCACGCCGCCGGTTATGCGATGGGTGTCAACTTTGATGGCAATGTTGGAACCGGTGACCCAGAGGTTGACCAAGCAGTAATTACTTACTTTGGTGATGGTGCTACCGCTGAGGGTGATGTTAGCGAAGCCCTCTTGTTTGCCGCAGTCAACAAATCGCCATTGGTTTTCTTTTGTCAGAACAACCAGTGGGCAATTAGCTCGCCAGTATCTGCCCAAACGGTAGTTCCCCTATATCTTCGAGGTGAAGGCTTTGGGGTTCCTGGAATCCAAGTTGACGGCAATGACGTTTTGGCTTGTTACGCGGTAACCGCCAAACACATGGATGATGCCAGAAATGGTCTCGGCCCATCACTTATTGAGGCACTGACCTACCGAGTAGGAGCGCACACCACAAGTGACGACCCTTCGAAGTACCGTCCCCAAGAAGAAACTGATTACTGGATTGCCCGTGACCCAATCACCCGCTTTGAGAAGTTCCTTCGCCGCCAAGGTGTCGGCGACGAGTTCTTCCAAGAGGTTGCTCAAGCCGGCGATGATCTAGCGACTCAAATTCGGGAAGCTACCTTTGCTATGCCTAACCCTCCTTTGGAGAACATCTTCAAGCACGTCTATACCGACCCGCACCCGCTGGTTCAAGAGCAGCAAGCTTGGCTCGAAAACTACGAATCCTCATTTGAGGAGGACTCGAAATGACCAACACAGCTGAGATGAGTATTGCCAAAGCGATCAACGCTGGTATTCAGAAGCAAATGCAAAAAGACTCCAAGGTATTGGTATTTGGAGAAGACGTTGCAGAACTAGGTGGAGTGTTTCGAGTCACCGAAGGATTACTTGCAGAATTTGGAAATCAAAAAGTGTTCAACTCTCCAATTGCCGAATCGGGAATTGTTGGAACTGCAATTGGTCTTGCAATGCGCGGCTACAAACCAATAGCGGAGATTCAGTTTGAAGGTTTTGTGTATCCGGCATTTGATCAGATTGTTTCGCAGCTTGCAAAGCTAACAAACAGGTCTGAAGGCCATTTGAGCATGCCGGTTGTCATTCGTATTCCTTACGGAGGAGGAATCGGTGCCGTCGAGCATCACAGTGAATCCCCCGAAGCATATTTTGCTCACACTCCAGGACTTCGAGTTATCAGCCCTTCAAATCCAAATGATGCTTACTGGATGATTCAGCAAGCAATTGAATCAAACGACCCAGTAATCTTCTTTGAACCAAAAAGACGCTACTGGCTCAAAGGAACAGTGAATCTAGATACACCACCAGCCACCATGCACCAGGCAAAAGTTTTGCGCGAGGGAACTCAAGTAACGCTAGTTAGCTATGGACCGATGGTGGTTACCGCTTTGCAAGCTGCAGACCTTGCCACCGCCGAGGGAATCAGCTTGGAGGTAATTGATCTTCGATCAATTTCTCCAATAGATTTTCCAACTATCTTGAACTCGGTTCGAAAAACCGGTCGCTTGGTAATAGCTTCGGAAGCCTCAACTTCATACTCGGTTGCATCTGAAGTGGCCGCAAGGGTGGCCGAATTGGCCTTTTATAGCCTCGAGGCACCTGTTCTTCGGGTTGGAAGCTTCGATGTGCCATATCCACCTGCCAAACTTGAAGAACTGTTCCTACCCGATGCTGATCGGATTCTAGAAGCAGTAGATCGTTCGCTCGCCTACTAAGAAAGGGTAAGAAGATGTCACTTGCAGTATTCAACTTGCCCGATGTTGGCGAAGGTCTAACTGAAGCCGAAATTGTTTCTTGGAAAGTTGCTGCTGGCGACCAGGTAAGCGTGAACCAAGTTATTTGCGAAATTGAAACCGCAAAATCAATCGTTGAACTACCTTGCCCGTTCGCAGGAACAATCGAAAAGCTCTTTGCCAAAGAAGGCGACACCGTCTTGGTTGGCACCCCAATCATTTCGGTCCAGGCCGAAGGAAACATCTTGGTAGCAGGACCTGCCACCAGCTCTATTCCGATAATTACCGAGTCTGACACCATGCACGAAGCCGTTGCCGATGTTGCCTCATCGGTTGCATCAGATGAAACCAAACCCAACCTGGTTGGTTATGGTTCCGCCGGTCACGGCGCTACTAGACGTAAACGCTCTGGCGCCGTTGCTGCAGCTTCTTTGGCAAGTTCAATTCCAACCGCAACTTCTGCCGTCCCATCTGCGCTAAGTGGAGATGTGATCGCAAAGCCACCAATTCGAAAACTTGCTAAGGATCTAAACGTGGATCTTTCTAAAGTTGTATCTACGGGCCCAGCTGGTGAAATCACGCGCGAAGATGTTGTCAATGCCGCAACACAAGCATCAGTGTTTAGAAACCTAACTACACCTGCGATTCCATCGGAGCGCGAAGAGCGCATTCCAGTCAAGGGTGTTAGAAAAGCCATCGCGACGGCAATGGTGCAGTCCGCCTTCACCGCACCGCACGTTTCGATCTTTGTTGATGTCGATGCCACCAGAACCATGGAATACGTCAAGAGACTAAAAGCCTCAACAGATTTTGCTGGCGTGAAAGTTACCCCGTTGCTACTTATGGCAAAGGCAATGATGTGGGCGGTTAGAAGAAACCCAACCGTGAACTCCACCTGGACAGACAAAGAAATCATTGTTCACAACTTCGTAAACTTTGGT
The DNA here is from genome assembly GCA_009704605.1 of Actinomycetota bacterium. Classification (GTDB taxonomy): domain Bacteria; phylum Actinomycetota; class Actinomycetes; order Actinomycetales; family Microbacteriaceae; genus Rhodoluna. The sequence continues at coordinate 7,684 of WLDW01000012.1, read as the reverse complement.
GTTGCTGCCGCAACACCGCGTGGTCTGATTGTTCCAAACATCAAAGATGCTGATCAGATGTCGATGCTTGAACTGGCTCGTCAGCTTGAATTACTTGCAGCAACAGCGCGTGAGGGGAAAACCACACCAGAGGACATGAAGGATGGAACCATCACCATCACCAACATCGGTGTCTTTGGTGTTGACACTGGAACCCCCATCTTGAACCCAGGTCAGGTTGCCATTGTGGCGCTTGGTTCGATTCGTCCAAAGCCATGGGTTGTGAACAATGAGATTGTGATTCGCCAGGTAACAACCATTGGTGCCACTTTCGATCACCGAGTGGTTGATGGCGATGTTGCGTCCAGATTTGTTCAAGATGTAGCATCGGTAATCGAAGAGCCGGCGCTACTGCTGGACTAGACAGGAAGCCATGGCAGAAAAGGTAACTGGCCCAGCATCGTATTTTCCTTCGATTGAGGCGAAGTACGGAAAGCCAATTGAGCACTGGATGAAAGAGCTAAAGAAAGTCATCAAGCTAACCCACATGGAACAAGTTGCTCACCTAAAGACGAAGTTTGAAATGGGCCACGGGCACGCAAACGCTATCGTGGCGGTGTTTCGAAAGAAGAACGGGCTTTAGAGCCAATATTCTTTATTGACAATCATTATCAGTAAGGCCTAGATTGGTCTTATGAAGATGAAAATTCTTTCCCTTGCATCTGTCTTATCCCTAACCCTCTCTGGCTGCGCTATAACTGCCCCAGAGGCTGAGGTGCCCTTTGAAGGAGTCTCAATAGTTGCGTCGACCAATGTATGGGGCGATGTAGCTGTATGGATAGGCGGAGGCTCGGTTCAAGTCACATCAATTATTGAAAGCTTCAACCAAGACCCACACTCTTACGAGGCATCAGCCAGAGACCAACTTGCGGTTAATGATGCAGATCTAGTGCTGGCAAATGGTGGCGGGTACGACCCGTTCATGGATACTTTGGCAACTGCGGCCGGCGTTGAGGATGTGCTCTACGCATACATTCCAGCCGAGCTCCAGGCAGAGGACGCAGCTGCAACTGAAGCGGACCCAGACGGACATAACCATGACCATGCAGCTGGTAACGAACACGTTTGGTATGACTTTCATGTTGTCGCAGATTTTGCTACCCGCATCGCCGAAAGACTTTCAACAATCGACCCTGAGAATGCTTCGGAATATGAGACCAACCTTTCTTTGTTTCTAGATCAAATAGACCTTCTTGAAAATCAAGCCACTGTTCTTTCAAGTTCGATTCAAGGCCAAACCTTTATCTCCGCCGAGCCAGTCGCAGAATACCTATTGGCTGAACTAAAGCTCGAAAACCTAACACCTGCCTCTTTTTCGCAGGCTATTGAAGAAGAGATGGATGCTTCTCCAAAAGATCTTCTAGAGATTGAAAATCTAATTGAAAACGGAGAAGTGAATCTTTTAGTTGTGAATCCACAAACCCTAAGTTCCCAAATAGCCAAAATCGGCAATCTTGCTCAAGCTAACGGAATCAATACAGTAGCCCTCAGTGAATTATTGCCTGAAGGGCAGAGATACTTCGAGTGGATGGAATCCAACATTCTGGCGATAGAACAAGCTCTGGGATAGTAAATGCAAACTAATCCAATCCTTGAAATCAAAAACGCGAGCCTGGCTTTCAGTGAAAAAGCAATTTGGAGCAATCTAGATCTGAGCGTAAATCCAGGTGAGTTCATCGCGGTCATTGGAGCGAATGCTTCAGGAAAGACAGTGCTACTAAAAGCAATTTTGGGACAGCTTGCTTTATCTGCCGGATCGATTGAACTATTTGGCGAACCGGTTCGCCACGGGTCTAGAAATGTTGGCTACATCCCCCAACATCGCCAAGCTGACAGCGGTTTACCACTTCGCGCCAGAGACCTACTTCGAATGGGACTTGATGGTCACCGCTTTGGTTTGCCACTGCCGTCTTCAAAAACAAATAAGCGTATTTTGGAAGTTTTGGAAATGGTCGGAGCAAGTGATATTGCTAATACTCCAATAGGTCAACTTTCCGGTGGGCAATTACAGCGCATTCGAGTTGCTCAAGCAGTCATCGATAAGCCGAAGTTGATCTTGGCGGATGAGCCACTTAGCGCACTTGATCTAAAGCAACAGTCTGTGGTGGCGGAGCTTATAAATGAGCAGCGCCAACTAAGTGGCGCTGCCGTATTGTTTGTCACACATGATGTGAACCCGGTTCTTGATTACATCGACAGAGTCTTGTATTTAGCTAACGGCAAGTTCCGAATTGGAACTCCAGATGAAGTATTGAGATCCGATGTTTTGTCCAAGCTCTACGGTCGCGACGTCGATGTAGTCAGAAACCAGGGACGCATTGCAGTTTTAGGTTCTTCAAACCACGATCATCACGAGAACGAGAAGTGGATCTAATGGAGAGATTATTTGACTTCTCTGATTACGATCAGCTAATTCCGCTGGTTCAAAACTCTCTTATTGCCGGTGCACTACTTGGACTTATGGGTGGACTGATTGGTGTTTTCGTAATGACAAGAGATATGTCTTTTGCGGTCCACGGCATTAGCGAACTGTCTTTTGCAGGCGCTGCGCTGGCTCTACTCTTTGGACTAAACATTGCACTCGGTGCAACACTTGGCTCGATAGTTGCCGCGGTGATTATTGCCATCATGGGATCTCGGGCGAAGGATCGAAACTCAATCATTGCCGTGCTGATGCCATTTGGTCTTGGAATTGGAATCCTGGCACTTGCTCTCTACGAAGGAAGAGCAGCCAACAAGTTTGGGTTGCTTACCGGGCAGATTATTGCAGTTGATGACCCGCAAGTATTCTGGCTGATCGCAACCTCTGTTGTTGTGGTGAGCGCGTTGCTAGTTATCTGGCGACCACTTTCTTTTGCCAGCTTGGATCTGGAAGTTGCTGAAGCTAGAGCGGTACCTACCAAGACGCTCGGAATTGTTTTTATGCTGCTGCTTGCCTTAGCTGTTGCGGCATCAGTCCAGGTAGTTGGTGCACTGCTTGTAATGACTTTGCTTGTTACACCAGCTGCTGCCACCCTTAGACTAACTTCCTCTCCAGTTTTGGTTCCTGTTCTAAGTGTTAGCTTTGCGGTGGTATCTGTAGTGGGGGGAATATTGCTAGCCCTTGGTGGCGGGTTGCCAATTAGCCCGTACGTTACAACTTTGTCTTTTGCAATCTATTTAGTTGCCAGAGTTATCGAAAAATCTAAGTCTTGGAAAGCGGTGAAGTAATTGTCACAAGGGATAAAGCGCAACACCTGGCAAAAATCCGCCGTCAAGGAAGCTCTTTCCGAATCTGCCGGTTTTTGTTCCGCGCAACAATTACATTCATCTCTCAAAGACAAAGGCCCAGCAATTGGTCTGGCAACTGTTTACCGTGCGCTAAGTGATTTAGTTTCTGTCGGAGAAGCAGACTCATTGCAGTCAACCGATGGCGAGATGCTTTATCGAGCCTGCGGTGGTGGACATCACCATCACTTGATTTGCCGAAACTGCGGCAAGACTGTCGAAATCGAAGCGAACAAACTTGAATCCTGGGCTGACCAGGTTGCAAAAGAGCACGGTTTTTCCAACTCGAGTCACGTGATTGATATCTTTGGCGACTGCTCTAGTTGTAGAAAGAAACTTGCAAAGTAGTTCCAATCACCCCGCGCAAGTAATTTCTTTTCATACGGCAACTTATTGAGGTTTGTTAGGATTCGAGCATGTCGGAAACTACGGACGCATCCGTTCTTGTATTGACCAGTCGGCTTCGTCCTGGATTGGACGGTGGACATACCGTTTCCACTCTTCAACGAGCAATACTTCTGGCAAGTTCTGGATTACCGGTGACACTTGTGACTGTTGATCTTCATCCCAACTACCAGCCCTTCTTGGACAAGTTTCGCGAGATTGGGTTAGCTACTGACAAAACCAAAATTCGAAACTTTCTTGAAGAAGTTCGCAGATCACCGGATGTTCTTCGAAAGGCAGCAGAACCATCGCTTGAAAACACAACTCCCAACAAAGAAGTAGTTGCTGACGAAGTTGAACTTGATGACCAAGGTGTTGCATGGCGACAGGTCTCGCGAAACTCGGACGGGGCAATTGTTTATACAGACTTTTTCGACAACAGCGGTTCGATGCTTTTTAGATTGCCGTTTTTGGAGCAAGCTGATTGGTGGCGAGCTCCGATAGTTATCGATGTGTTCGAAGCCGCTGAAAACAATCAGAGCAAAACTCGCGTTGGCGGCCTTGCTGGTTTTGGCGCTTTGTATCGGGCTTGGTGGGATGTTGTAGTTTCGCAAACTCGTGAACTAAATCCCGTTGCTCCAATTGTTGCAATTGCTGAAGCTAGGCAAGTCGGTGAGCTATTTCTTGGTTACGAAGGTGTCTACCTAGTTCACACCGTTCATAGCTCACATACCCAAGCTCCGCATAACTGGGACAGCCCGATGGATAAAATCTGGAGCGAATGGCTTAGTGCTGCGCACAAATACGACGCCGTGGTTTGGTTGAGCGAGCAACAGAGCTTGGATGTTGAAAAGCGCTTAGGTAAAACAGAGATGGTAAGTTTTGTGATTCCAAACCCGCCAACTATTCCGGCAGATTCAGAAAGCATTTTGGATGCAATTGCCAGCGGAAATTCCATGAAGCCGCTTCGCGCAATCATGATCACGCGCCTTGTTTCTGTGAAAAGAGTTGATCATGCGATTAGGGCTTGGCAGAAGGTTGTTCAATCACTTCCCGAAGCCAAGTTAGATATTTACGGTGACGGGCCAGAAAAAGATCAACTCCAAGAGCTGATTGGCTCAGTTGGGCTCGAAGATAAAGTCACCTTGCACGGCTACCTGGAAAATGCGCGCGAGCAAGCTCGCACAGCTATTTGTCATATCCTTACAAGCAGCTACGAGGGCCAGTCCCTGGCCATCGCAGAGGCCATGGCTCTTGGCTGCCCATCGATTTCTTATGAGATCTCGTACGGACCACCAGAAATGATTTCCGATGGGCACTCTGGGCTCTTGGTGCCAAGTGGCGACATTGATGCCCTGGCTGGTGCCATAACCTCAGTCCTTGGGGACCCAAAGCTTGCCTCAAAACTCTCGATCGAGGCGGTCAAATGGGCCAAATCGGCTGGGCCCGACATAACCCTTCATTCTTGGCAAAAGCTACTCACCCAGATCACGGCCTCAGGACCTAGATCAGGGCTCTAGACCTTAGAAAAAAGTTGCAAACAGGTCAGAAATTGGCCTAGACTGGCATGAGTTGTGAGGGTTTATTCACAAATCAAATAAAAGCTTTCAAGCAAATTTTCTTGATTTTGGCTTGTTTTGCCCAGTAGGAGGAACAAATGGCAGCTTACTGCCAGGTAACTGAGACCAAACCACAGTTTGGCCATGCCGTTTCGCACGCTCAGAACAAGACCAAGCGCCGCTTTAACCCAAACATCCAGAAGAAGACTTACTTCGTTCCTTCTCTAAAGAGAAACGTAACTTTGCAACTATCCGCTCGCGGAATCAAGGTCATCGATGCCCGTGGCATCGAGTCTGTGGTTAGCGAAATCCTTGCCCGCGGCGAGAAGATCTAAGGACAGCTCAATGGCCAAAGAAAAGGACATCCGTCCAATCATCAAGATGCGTTCAACTGCTGGCACCGGATACACCTATGTCACCAAGAAGAACCGTCGTAATGACCCAGACCGCATTACTTTGAAAAAGTATGACCCTGTTGTGCGCAAGCACGTCGAATTTCGCGAGGAGCGCTAAAAATGGCCAAGAAAAGCAAGATTGCCCGTAACGAGCAGCGCAAGATCGTGGTCGAGCGCTACGCCGAGCAGCGTCTAGCCCTGAAAAAGGCCCTAGTAGACCCTAATTCCACCGATGCCCAGCGCGAGGAAGCTCGCCTAGGACTGCAGAAGCTTCCAAGGAACGCTTCCCCGGTAAGACTTCGTAACCGCGACTCAATCGACGGAAGATCCAGGGGAGTTTTGGCCAAATTTGGCGTTTCCCGCATCAGATTCCGCGATATGGCGCACCGAGGCGAGTTGCCAGGCATTACCAAGTCCAGCTGGTAGTTTTTAGCCATAGCAACACGCCGTCTCGAAATAAAGGGTCCAGGCCAATAGGCCGCCGTTAGATTGATTCGGACATCAAGTCACGTAGAGATCGTCCAGGAGGACCACATGAACAAGAGCGAACTAGTAGCTGCAATCGCAGATAGCACTGGCGAGTCACAGGCTGCCGTAAACCGCATTGTTGACGCAATGTTTGACACTATTGCCAAGGAAATCAGGAAGGGCACCAAAGTGACCATCCCAGGTTGGCTATCAGTAGAGAAGGGCTTCCGTGCAGCACGTGCGGGCCGTAACCCACAGACTGGTGCAACAATCCAGATTGCAGCCTCAAACACCGTAAAGGTATCTGCAGGTTCCAAGCTAAAGGCTTCAGTCAAGTAACTTACATTCTTGAAGAAAAAGGCATCGGCTTCGGTCGGTGCCTTTTTCATTACTTTCAATCAAAAGGCTAGGCAATGAACAACTCGCTAAAAGGCAACCTCTTGGTTATTGGCCAATTCATCCTGCTTGGGTTGCTGATTTTCTACCCATCAAACTCAATCAACTACGGGCTCTTTACTCTCACGGTAACTATCGCTATTGCTGTGCTTATTGCTATGGGGGTTGTGATTCTTGGGCTTTCTTTCTTGGCTCTTGGAAAATCGCTTACTGCCCATCCAGTTCCAGCAAAACAAGGCGAGTTAGTTACTGATGGTTTGTATCGATTTGCTAGGCACCCCATTTACACGGGCGTGCTAGCTATTGGTTTGGCTATGGCCCTAAGCGGTGGCTTGTTTCCGCACATGTTGTTTTTCATAGCCCTTGTAGTTCTGCTGAATTACAAGGCATCTTTCGAAGAGCAACTACTTCGCGCAAGATACGTTGACTACGCAAGCTATGCGGAAAAAACCGGCAGGTTTTTACCTAAGCTTAAAAGGTGACCTTACTTCAAAACCGCTTTCTAGCTGCCAACTTGGTTGCTATCTCTGGCCTGTTGGTTGCAATCATGTTCGGCCTTGTTTTAGGCGGCGGCGCTGATCCACTGCAGTTTTCTGATCCAGGTCCAATAGTTCGCTTTGGCACCCCAATAGCTAAAGGCCTTATGAATCTAGCGATGGCTATGGCCATCGGGACAATGGTTTTGGCGGCCTTCGCGGCCAACGATAAATCCGCAGTTTTACGCAAGCTCTTGAACTTGTCGGCTATATCTGCTGCCGCTTGGGTACTTATTGGCTCCGCACACTTTCTACTGAGCTTCATCTCGGTATCTGGAGCAAGCTTTTCGTTAGAGCCCAGCTTTAGCCAGGGCTTGCTGGTTTATGCAACCGAAATTGAGCTGGGTATTTCATTTGGGCTAAATCTTCTGGCCGCGCTCGCGATTGCAACATTGGCACTGATGGTTAGCTCGCTTACCGGAACTGCCCTTACGGCAACTCTAGGGCTTGCTAGCTTGATTCCCCTAGCCCTTATTGGCCACGCTGCGGGAACAGAGAATCACTCGCTAGCGGTGAACTCTTTGCTTATGCACCTAGTTGGAATAGTGATCTGGGTTGGGGGCCTAATTGCCTTGTTTTCCATTCGCCCCGAACTTCAAGGAAATTCCAAGCCGATGGCTTTGAGATATTCCTCACTGGC
>WLDW01000119.1 GCA_009704605.1 Actinomycetota bacterium | reverse complement strand
TACACAACTGGTTTCGAGGGAGTCCTAAAGTATATCGAGCGGAAGTACCTTGAGTCCGAAAACGACTACTCCAGAGGAAAATGGGCAGGATTCCTAAGAGAGATCAACTGCCCGGATTGCGATGGCGCAAGACTTAGACCCGAGGTTCTTGCTGTAAGAATCGGAAAGTCCTCAATTGCAGACGTCGCATCGCTTAGCTTGGGTGAATGTGTGGCGTTCTTCGCAGGTATAAAACTTGATAAGCGCGATGAGAAGATCGCCGCCCAGGTGCTGCGCGAGATTCGAGCAAGGCTCGATTTTCTAATGGCTGTTGGTCTCGATTACCTATCTCTTTCCAGGGCGGCTGGTTCGCTATCGGGTGGCGAAGCGCAGCGCATCAGGCTGGCTACTCAAATCGGATCAGGCCTCACGGGCGTGCTATACGTGCTTGATGAGCCTTCAATTGGTTTACACCAGAGAGACAACAGGCGACTGATCGAAACACTTCTAAAGCTACGTGATCTAGGAAATACTCTCGTTGTAGTCGAGCACGATGAGGACACGATCAAGACCTCAGATTGGATTGTCGACATTGGTCCAGGTGCAGGGGTCGACGGTGGTTCTGTTGTTCACTCAGGCACATACAAAGAGCTACTGCAGAACAAAGCATCGTTGACCGGTGACTACCTGGCAGGTAGGAAGAGTATTTCCACTCCGAAGAAGCGAAGGGTAATTGATCCAAAAAGGACTCTTTCCGTTGTTGGAGCAAAGGCCAATAACCTAAAGAACCTAACTGTAAATTTCCCATTGGGAGTCTTTATCGCTGTAACGGGTGTCAGTGGTTCAGGGAAGTCGTCATTGGTGAACGATATCTTGTACAACGTTCTGGCAAACTCTCTCAACGGGGCAAAGCTAGTTGCTGGCAAGCACACCCGGATTACTGGGGTAAACCAGCTTGACAAGGTCGTGCATGTCGATCAGAACCCAATCGGTAGAACACCTCGATCAAACCCGGCTACTTATACAGGCGTATTCGATCACATCCGAAAGCTCTTTACGGAAACCTCAGAATCAAAAGCCCGTGGTTACCAGCAAGGTCGGTTCTCCTTCAACGTGAAGGGCGGCCGCTGCGAGGCGTGTAGCGGCGATGGAACTATACGGATTGAGATGAACTTCCTACCGGATGTGTACGTTCTGTGTGAGGTTTGCCAAGGTGCCAGATACAACCGTGAAACGCTTCAGGTCAAGTACAAGGGTAAATCGATATCTGAGGTATTGGAGATGCCGATTGCAGAAGCTGCAGTCTTTTTTGCGGCAATCAACTCCATCTCAAGGTATCTCGACACGCTCGTTGACGTGGGCCTTGGGTATGTGCGGTTGGGACAGTCCGCAACTACCTTGTCCGGGGGAGAGGCGCAACGAGTCAAGCTCGCTACTGAACTGCAGAGGCGTTCAACAGGCCGAACAATCTATGTCCTAGACGAACCAACCACTGGCTTACATTTCGAGGATGTTAGAAAGTTGCTGATCGTTCTCAACTCACTCGTTGACAAGGGCAACACTGTGATTGTGATTGAGCACAACCTTGATGTCATCAAATCGGCGGACTGGATTCTAGATCTTGGTCCGGAAGGTGGGTTCCGCGGTGGCGAATTGGTTGCCGAAGGCACTCCCGAGCAGGTAGCCAAGAACAAGGCAAGTTTTACCGGATCATTCTTGAAAGAAATCCTGAGCTAAATGTCAAACGATCTATCGTTTAGACCTAAAACTTCCGAGATCCCTACACGACCAGGCGTCTATCGCTTCTATGACAGTAAGAGAAGAATTCTCTACGTTGGTAAAGCGAAGAACCTCAGAGCTAGACTGCAAAGCTACTTTGCACCTCTGGACTCTCTGCACGAGCGAACCAGGCGCATGGTTCAGACCGCGGTAGATGTGGAATGGACCATAGTCAAGACCGAGTTTGAAGCATTGCAACTGGAATTCACCTGGATCAAGGAATTCAATCCACCTTTTAACATTCGCTTCAAAGACGACAAGTCCTATCCTTACCTTGCTGTTTCGATGTCTGACAAGGTTCCCCGTGTCTTTGTGACTCGAAACCGCGAGCTAAAAGGCGTCAAGTATTTTGGTCCATACACTCAGGCCTGGGCTTTGAGGCAAACACTGGACACACTCTTAAAAGCATTTCCAGTTCGATCCTGTTCGTCTGGTGTCTTTGCGACCGCAAAAAGAAGCAATAGGCCATGCCTTTTGGCTGACATTGGCAAGTGTTCAGCACCCTGCGTATCACGAGTGACAGATCAAGAGCACGTTGACATCGCTAAGGAGCTAGTGAACTTCATGAGCGGTATGGACCCCCAGCAGGTCGAGATCCTACGAGAAAAGATGCTACTAGCTTCCAAGAACGAGAATTTCGAGCTGGCTGCAAGGCTCAGGGACAACATCGAGGCTCTGGAGACTGTTCTTGAGAAAAGCACTGTGGTCTTTAGTGATCTAACTGACGCCGATATATTTGGAATAGCCCACGATGAACTAGCAGCAACGATTTCACTGTTTTCTGTTAGAGGGGGCCGAATTCGTGGGGTTAGAGCGTGGACCATGGATAAAGAACTAGACCAAAGCCTTGACGATCTGGTCAGGCAGATAATCGTATTCGCCTACTCACCGGTTGTCGGGGTAGAGGCCCACTCAATACCCAAGGAGGTTTTGGTTCCATCACTACCCGAAGACTCTAGTGATCTTGAGTTATTTCTTGCTGCGTTACGCGGTTCTGCTGTGTCACTGCGTGTCCCCAAAAGAGGAGATAAGGCGGCACTTGCTCAGACCGCACTAGAAAATGCCGAGCACGCCTTAGCTCTCTATAAGACGCGAAGGGTTTCTGATTTTGCGGCGCGGACCGAGGCACTGAATCGCTTGGCTTCAGCACTAGATCTAACCGACGCACCACTTCGTATTGAATGCTACGACATCTCGCATTTATCAGGAACTGACATTGTTGGTTCCATGGTTGTTTTCGAAGATGGCCTACCCAAAAAAGCCCACTATAGGCAATTCAACATTGAGTCGGCCCAAGACGACACTGACGCCATCTTCCAGGTCTTGACCAGAAGGCTAAAGTATCTTCGAGACCCTGAGACGGTTGATGAGGGAAGATTCAGTTACGTTCCGTCTCTAATCGTTGTTGACGGTGGTATTGGGCAAGTGAATGCAGCAGCTCGTGCAATTGAAGCTAGTGGTGTAACTGGGCTTGCTGTTTGCGGTTTAGCAAAGCGACTAGAAGAGGTTTGGCTGCCGGGGAACGAAAACCCGATTATCTTGCCAAGAGCATCCGAAGAACTCTTCTTGTTGCAGCGGCTTCGAGATGAGTCTCATAGATTCGCGCTAACCGCTTCAAGGCGAAAGCGAACTAGCGCCATCTCCTCTTCGCTACTTGAGATTCCAGGGCTAGGTGAAAAGCGAGTCATGGCCCTGTTGAAGCGATTTGGCTCAGCAAAGCGCCTCCGGATTGCCACTTTGGATGAGATTTCAGATGTTGCAGGTATTGGAAGAGAGCTCGCTAGCCAAATTCTGGAGCGACTAAAG
>WLDW01000118.1 GCA_009704605.1 Actinomycetota bacterium | reverse complement strand
GATTTTTCCGTTGATAATCAACCCGGCTCCAATTCCAGTGGAAACAGTTACATAGGCAAGGTTTGCGTTTCTGGAACCTCGGGAAACAAACTCACCGAGGGCTCCAACATTGGCATCATTGTCTGCAACTGCTGGCAGCCCAAGCACATGCTTCGACCACTCAGAGAAATCGAATTCTTCCCAAACTGAAACGTGGACTGACCTCTTTACCTTTTGATTAGCAAAATCAAAGGGCCCACCAAAGCTAATTCCAACTCGGTCGATGGATTTGTCCTTGGCGATTAATTCCGCAGCGTAAAGGGCTAACTGGGCAAGGATTTTCTCGGGGGTTTTATACTCAGCTGTTACTAGCTCGAAGAAATTCTCTGGGTTACTTGCTGAAGCAATACTGCACTTTGTTCCGCCGATGTCGAGAAGTAATGCAGTCATGACAAAGAGCCTAACGAGACTATTTGGGGATTAGTCGCCTATTTCTGAATCAGCCGAAGCGTTAGCGGGTACTTGTAGAACTCGCCCTGGGAAGTTTTGATTGCGGCGATGATTCTAAAGATGATCCAAAGTAGCGGTGGAAGCCAGAGCAGGATCCAACCAATGATTGAAACCGCCAGCACAACAACAGCAAGCAACATTGTGATTCCAAAATTAAGTGATTCTCTTACGTGGTGGGAGATAAATGGACCTTTGCCGTTAAAGGCTATGTAACCAATAACTGGCGCAAAGAATTCAAACGGTATGGCTAGCAAGTGACCTGCAACCGCCCAAGCTTTCTCTCCGTCTTTAGACATTGGTGAGCTACTTGCATAGGGATTGCTTTTGGCCAATCTCGTTACCTCTTATCTCTTTGCCTTCAAGACTAGGTCGGTAATTGCCTTTTTGTTGGCAGGAGTGAGTTTGGTTAGCGCGAAAGATGTTGGCCACATCGAACCAGAATCTAGGTTTGCGGACTCATCAAAGCCGAGAGTTGAGTAACGAGACTTCCATTTGCCAGCATTTTGGAAAAAGACCAACACTTTGCCGTTTTTGTAATAGGCAGGCATTCCATACCAAGTCTTTGGCTCTAGCTCTGGAGCGATTGATGTGATCAGTTTGTGAATTGCCAAGGCAAGCTCGTTGTCTTCTTTGTTCATGAGCTTCACTTTTTCCATAAGCTCTGCTTCGCCCTTTATGCCTTTTGCCTTGTTTTTGAGCTCTTGAGCTCTGTCCTTCATGGCCTGGCGCTCAGCTGCACTGAAAGTCTTGGTGCTTTTTGCTTTACTACTCTCTGGTGCTTTAGCCATTGTTTGTGACCTCCATTGAATTCAGTTTGGTGACATTTGCCATTTAGGCGAATTCTATCTGGCTATAGATTCGGGCAAAACTAACCCCCAAGGTACATTTCAAGAAACCCAATTGAGAGCAAAAGCTTAGAAAGTTCTGGGAAAACTAACAGGAGCCCTAAAGGTAAGCAGACACCAAATAACATAGAAGCACATCAATCTTCTGCTTGGCCAAGAGGCAATCAATAACGCCCCCGGGTTGGCTTCCTAACGAATGGAATTGCACTTGGCTACTTTGCTTTACAAGCTTGGATTGTTTTCGGCTCGTCGCGCCTGGCAAGTGATTGTCTCCTGGATTCTCATCCTCGGTATCACCGCTGGACTAGCGCTTTCCTTAGGTGGAAAACTAACCACCAGCATCTCAATTGATGGTGTTCCCTCACAGCAGGTTGTGGACGATCTTCAAAAGACTTTTCCAGATGCATCAAGGGCTTCTGGGCAAGTTGTCTTTCATAAGACCGATGGTGTGTTTAACCAAGAAGACATCGATGCAATTACTTCTGCGCTAATTGACACCCAAAACCTCCCCGGAATCTCTGAAGCTTTTAACCCCTTCGAAGTTCAATTAGAAATCGATCAAAGTGTTGCGGATTTAGCTGTTGGTAATAAGAAACTGCTTGATGCCCAAGCAAAAGTCGATCAGGCAGAGCTCGAGCTCGCTGCTGGACAGCAAGAAATAGACGCCGGCAAAACGAAACTCGCAGGCGGCCTGGCTGAAATCGCGAAGACCAGAGAAGAGCTATCTGCGAACCTAGCTCAAGTAAACGAAGGCATTAAGCAATACACCGATTCGGGTGCTTCGCCTACTGTTCAACTACTTGGAACCAAAGCTCAACTCGAAGCTGGATTAGCCGAACTTGCTAAACAGGAAGCCATTGCTAATGCTTCCGCCGCCGAGCTTGGAAAAGCTGAACTAGAACTCGCGGCTGCGGTAGAAGAAGTCGCTGCTGGAAAATTGGAATTAGAAAAGGGCAGAAAAGATCTTGAGTCTGCCCAGAAGCTTATTGACGCCTCAGCAAACTTCACAACCGTTTCCAATGACGAAACTGTTGCGTTAGCAACAATTCGTTTCGATAAAAGAGGCACCGAGCTAGAAGCAGGCACCAGAGAATCAGTTGTTGAGTATCTCAAAGAAGCCGACCTAAATGGAATCGAAGTGGAGTTCTCGCAAGAGCTAACTCAGTCCTTCGGCGACATTTTGGGTGTTGGAGAAATTGTTGGTCTAATTAGCGCTGCAATTGTACTGTTTGTTTTGCTGGGCACCTTTATTGGTGTCTCGCTGCCAATATTCTCTGCAATCGTTGGCGTAGGAATTTCGGCAACAATTACTTTGGCTTTAGCTTCTCAAATTGAAATGACTTCAACCACACCTGTTTTAGGAGTGATGCTGGGTCTGGCAGTGGGTATTGACTACAGCCTCTTTATCGTGAATCGTCACCGCAGGCAGCTGAAGTCTGGCGCGAAGCTCAAAGAATCAATCGCTATTGCAAACGGAACCAGCGGAAACGCTGTGCTGTTTGCTGGAGTAACAGTTGTCATCGCACTTGTTGCGTTGAACCTAACCGGTATTGGCTTTGTTGGCCTGATGGGGTCAATGGGTGCAATCGCAATTGTTGTTGCGGTGCTTATCGCACTTACCGTTACCCCAGCTGCGCTGTCATTGATTGGTGATCGCATTCTCACCAAGAAGGAACGAGCTAGCATTTCAACGCCCGCCAAGCGCAAGAAAGCCGCTACGGTCAAAACCTCTAAAGCTCCTGTTTGGGCTACCAAGAACCCTTGGCTTGCGCTAGCTGCAACTATCTCTGTTTTGGTAATAATGGCAATCCCACTTTCCGAAATGAGACTTGGGTTGCCAGATGGCGGATCCGAGCCGACAGACTCCAGCGCATACAAGTCATACACATTAGTTAGCGACGCTTTTGGACCTGGCTTCAACGGTCAAATAACAACTGTTTTGGAATTAAACGAACCGGTGGCCGAAGAAGACACTCTTGCTTTGCAGGCTGAGATGGCGTCAGCACTAGCTGGGCTTGAAAACGTAACTGCCGCCGTACCGGCTGCAGTGTCGGATGACAAGAAGACTTTCTTGTTCCAGGTTGTGCCAACTGGTGGACCATCGAGCGTTGAAACTGAGCAAGTTGTCTATGAGATTCGTGATCTGAACCAGATGGTTGAGGATAACTACGACGGCAAGATTGGAGCAATTGGAATCACTGCGACTAACATCGACGTTTCAGACAAGATTT
>WLDW01000117.1 GCA_009704605.1 Actinomycetota bacterium | reverse complement strand
TGGGCCTAATCAAAAGGTAGTGGCCAAGGTATGCTTGAACAATGCTGAAATCAAAAACCGCCATTGAATTTAAAGTAGCCGACCTATCCCTTGCCGAGGCTGGAAGACATCAAATCCGCCTGGCTGAGAACGAAATGCCAGGGCTAATGGCTCTGCGCCAAGAGTTTGCCGCAGCCCAGCCGCTAAAGGGAGCCCGCATCGCCGGCTCACTACACATGACTGTTCAGACCGCAGTTCTAATTGAGACCCTTGCCGCCCTTGGTGCACAGGTTCGTTGGGCCAGCTGTAACATTTTTTCCACCCAGGACGAAGCAGCAGCAGCTGTTGTAGTTGGTTCCGGTACCCCAGAGCACGTAGCTGGTATTCCAGTGTTTGCTTGGAAGGGCGAAACCCTAGACGAGTACTGGTGGGCAACTTCTAGGATCTTCGATTGGTCCACTGAGGCCGAAGCAGAAGGCGCAAACTACACCGGACCAAACATGATTTTGGATGACGGTGGAGACGCAACACTGCTAGTTCACAAGGGCCGCGAGTTCGAACTAGCTGGATCAGTTCCTCCAACCGGTGCAGACGACAGCGAAGAGTATGGCGTGATTCTTGAGCTACTTCGTGACTCACTGAAGGAAGACCCAAAGCGCTTCACAACTATTGCTTCTGAAATCATCGGTGTTAGCGAAGAAACCACCACTGGTGTTCACAGACTTTACGAATTCTTCAAGCGCGGAGAACTTTTGTTCCCTGCGATCAACGTGAATGACTCTGTAACCAAAACCAAGTTCGACAACAAGTATGGAATCAGACACTCACTTCCAGATGGTCTAAACCGCGCTACCGACGTATTGATCGGTGGCAAGACTGTTTGGGTTGGTGGCTACGGTGACGTAGGTAAGGGTGCAGCTGAAGCTCTTGTTGGACAGGGAGCTCGCGTTATCGTGAGCGAGATCGATCCGATTTGTGCACTGCAGGCCGTTATGGATGGTTACCAGGTAACAACTTTGGAAGATGTAATTGAAGATGTTGACATCTTTGTTACCGCAACTGGAAACACTGGAGTTATTTCACCAGATCACGTAATGCAGATGAAGCATCTTGCGATCATCGCAAACATCGGTCACTTTGACGACGAGATCGACATGGCTGGAATTGCAAAAATCAAAGATGTGAAGAAGATTCAGATCAAACCTCAGGTTCACGAGTGGCTACTGCCAAACGGAAAAAGCGTTCTTATCCTGAGCGAGGGAAGACTAATGAACCTTGGTAACGCCACTGGCCACCCAAGCTTTGTAATGAGCACCTCGTTCTCCAACCAGGTTCTGGCTCAGATTGAGTTGTTCACCAACTTGTCTGCCTACCCGCTGGGCGTTCACATTCTGCCAAAGCACCTGGATGAGAAGGTTGCCAGAATGCACCTTGACGCTCTTGGGGTAAAACTCACAGAAATGAACCAAGAGCAGGCGCGGTATATTGGTGTTCCAGTCAATGGACCATATAAGGTGGACCACTACCGCTACTAGGACCAAACATGACCCCTAAGATTCTCGTCGTCGATGACGACAATGCGCTTAGGGAAATGGTCGGAATTGTCCTTACGGCAGCTGGCTTCACACCAACTTATTGCCCAGACGGTAATCAGGCGCTCGCAATATTTGAAGCTGAAAAACCCGACCTGGTTTTACTTGATGTCATGCTTCCGGGCAAAAGCGGTATCGAAGTTTGTAAAGAACTCCGCGGTGTTTCGGGCACACCAATAATCATGCTCACCGCGAAGTCTGAAACCAACGACGTTGTGTTGGGGCTAGAAGCTGGTGCCGACGATTATATGGTGAAGCCGTTTGAGCCAAGTGAACTAACAGCAAGAATTAACGCGAGGCTCAGACCTATCACTAGCTCAGAAGCAAGAGTTAGTATCGGGCCGCTAGTTTTGGATGTCGAGGGGCATCAGGTTTTGCGCAATGGAGAGCTTATTTCTTTGACCCCATTGGAGTTCAACTTGTTGCTCACCTTGGCTCAAAAACCAAAACAAGTATTTACAAGGGAATTACTTCTAGAGCAGGTTTGGGGTTATCAGTACAAAGCTGACACCCGATTGGTAAATGTTCATGTGCAGCGACTTAGATCCAAGATTGAGCAGGATCCAGATAATCCAACAATTATCAAAACTGTTCGAGGCATTGGTTACAGGGCTGGCTAGGCTCAATGTTTAGTTTGCTAAGACGCTCGGTTCAGGCTCGAGCGGTTGCCACCACTGTTGCGCTTAGCTCGGTGCTACTTGTTGCCCTCGGGTGGTTCCTGTCTTTCTCAATCGGAAATGGACTCTTTGAAGAGCGATTGCAGCAAGCCCTTGCAGAGTCCGAGGTAGCGGTTCTAGATGTTCAAAACACCTTTGCTGCCGCCAGTGTGAGCGATGAAGTTGCCCTTCAGACTCTGATGAATTCTGTAGTTCCCAAGCTAGAGGCCACCGGGGTTTCCGACACCAGACGCGTGGCGCTGCTTAGAACCCCTGGCCAATCAGGTGTCCAGCTGCTGCAGAGCCCGATTTCCTCTGGTTTGGATACCGCGGTGATCTCCTCAAGCTTTAGAGCTGAGGTGCGACTAAGCGAAGGACGTTTGCTCTACCAATCAATCCAACTCACCAGCACGACCGACGGGGTCGTAACCACCAGCCCCGGCCTGGTTGTTGGTTCCCCAATCCAAATCCCTCTAGCAGGTTCGCACGAGCTATACCTAGTGTTTGATCTATCTAGCGACCAGCAAACTTTGAATTTTGTGCAACAGACTCTTTTTGCCGGTGGGCTAGCAATCATTTTCATCATCGGCGGGGTTACCTACCTTGTAACTGGGTGGATAGTTAGACCGGTAAAAATCGCAGCTGAAGTTTCTGAGGAGATTGCCGACGGTGCTTTGGATGTTCGTCTCCTAGAAAAAGGCGATGATGTTGTTTCCTCGCTAGCTAAGTCCTTTAATCGAATGGCCGATTCACTTCAGCAGCAAATTACGAAACTCGCATCTGTTTCTAAAATGCAACAAAGATTCGTGTCTGATGTTTCTCACGAGCTTCGAACACCGCTTACCACCATAAAACTTGCCGGTGACTTGATTTTTGAATCTAGGCAGGATCTTGACCCGTCTCTCAAAAGATCTGCTGAGATCATGCAAGGTCAAATCGAAAGATTCGAAGTGCTGTTGAATGACCTATTGGAGATCTCTAGGTATGACGCGGGTGCGGTTCGAGCAGAGTTAGAAATTTACGACCTAAATCAAGTCGTTAGATCTTCCGTTGCCTCAATTGACCCGCTCGCACTAAAGCGCGGAAGTGCAATCGAGATTCAAGTTCCAGATGGTGAAGTAATGGCCGAATTTGATTCACGCAGAATCGAACGCCTGCTTAGAAACCTATTGGCCAATGCAATTGAACACGGCGAAGGTAAACCTATTCAGGTTGCCGTTGGCATGAACGAAGCAGCCGTTGCAGTTTCAGTGACCGACAATGGTGTTGGCATGACCGAGGCCGAACTAGCCAGAGTCTTTGATCGATTCTGGAGAGCAGACCCGGCAAGAAAACGAACCAGTGGAGGTACCGGTTTAGGCTTGGCCATCTCCCTAGAGGACACCTTGTTACACGGTGGATCC
>WLDW01000116.1 GCA_009704605.1 Actinomycetota bacterium | reverse complement strand
GAGCGGAGTGGGCTGCTTATAGAACCCAGGTAACCCCATTTGAACTAAAGCGGAATCTAGAAACTCTTTAGTAGCTAATGGCCCGAGAGCGCAGCACCGGATTATCTGAGCTTGCTGGCTTTGGCTTTATCGAACTAGACCAAGCTCAGCAGAAACTCGCCAATCTATCTGTTCAGTTAGGTATTAGCGAATCAAACCTCCTTGAACCAATCGGAAACACGCAAGATCCCGACCAGTGCCTAGATCTCCTTGTTCGTCTAGCCAGAGAAAACAACCCAAAGATAAAATCAATCGCAGCGAATCAGGCAGCGTTTGGGCGGCTATGTAAAGTCCTTGGCGCATCGGTTGGGCTATATGAATTCCTTACTCGAGATCCAGCAGCACTTGAACTGTTTTTGCAGGAGCCGGCTTTACCAAGCGCGGAATCGTCCTTAATCGCGCTTACTAAAGCTGCCATAGGTGTATCACCGATAAGGGTCGCCTATCGGCAACAGCTTCTAAAAATCGCAATCTTCGACGTCTGCTCGCAAGATCCAGCCGGCCAAATCGGCGCCGTTTCCAAAGCACTGGCAGATTTGGCAGCGGCAGCGATTGAAGCAGGACTCACTCTTGCCAAGGCAGAACTTTCTGATGAGGCAAACCAAGTTCATTTCCCAAAACAGGATGTTTCCAACACCCGCATTGCGGTAATTGGCATGGGTAAGTGTGGGGCACGTGAATTGAACTACATATCGGACGTTGATGTTATTTATGTTGTTGAACCTGCCTCTAAAGAAATTGAAACCGATAGGGCGCTAGAGATTGCGACCAAGGTTTGCTCTCGGATGATGCGAATCATGGACGAGCCAGATTCGGAACCAGCGCTTTGGCAAGTAGACGCCAACTTGCGACCCGAGGGTAAAGCCGGCGCTCTAGTTAGATCTCTTGAATCGCACAAAACTTACTACGAGAGATGGGCTGAGAGCTGGGAGTTTCAAGCTCTATTGAAGGCAAGGCCAATTGCCGGCGACACCGAGCTAGGTGAGAAATACTTGGCGGTGACCCAACCCATGGTTTGGGAATCTACCGCCCGCGATAACTTTGTTGAATCAGTTCAGCGCATGAGGCAACTAGTTACTGACAACATTCCAATAAGCGAAGTGGACGCTCAGATCAAGCTTGGCCCTGGAGGCCTAAGGGATATCGAGTTCACGGTTCAGCTGCTGCAGCTAGTTCATGGAAGAACCGATAGCTCACTTAGAGAAAGAGACACCCTCGGAGCCATTGACGCCTTAGCAACTGGCGGCTACATCGCCAGGGATGACGGCAAGCGCTTTAGTGATCACTATCGCTTTCTAAGGCTTCTTGAGCACCGGATTCAACTCAGTCACCTAAGACGAACCCACCTGATGCCAGCTGACGAGCTTGCTAGAAGAGCAATCGCCAGGTCACTGTCCTTAGAGCTAAGCGCCAAGAATCTAATTGAAAGATGGGAAGCGGTAAAGCTCGAAGTTCGTGATTTGCACCAGCAGCTTTTCTATAGGCCGCTACTGAGCGCGGTATCGGGTCTTAGTCAAGAAGATCTTGAGCTAACCAGTGCTCAGGCTCAAGATCGCTTAGGCGCAATTGGTTTTCAAGATTCCCGCAGTGCTTTAGCGCACATCACTGCCTTGACTTCTGGTTTGTCCAGGCGAGCAGCGATTCAAAGGCAACTTCTTCCAGTGTTGCTGCAGTGGTTTGCCGACGGCACTGACCCAGATGCTGCACTTTTGGCTTTTAGAAGATTGAGTGAGGATCTGGGGGATTCTCACTGGTACCTTCGGATGCTTCGTGACTCATCAGGGGCAGCTAAGCGTATGACGCAGGTTTTTTCAACTAGTCGTTTGGCAACAGCCTTGTTTGAACGAATGCCAGAAGCCGCAGCGTGGTTTGAACGTGAAGAAGAGCTACTGCCACAAAAACTAGATCAACTACTCGGGCAATTTCAGGCAATCATTTCCCGTCATGAAGACCCGGATATGGCAGCAGCAAGCATCAAAGCTATTCGTAGAAAAGAGACCCTCCGGGTCGCAATCGGATTCGTTATCGGTTCACTCGATCTTGATGCCTCTTCCAAGGGCCTATCGGACATAACCGAGGCCTACCTATTGAGCATGCAAGAACTTGCTACCGGCTCGATGCAGACAGAACTTGGCAACCTTAGCCAAGAGCTTGCAATAGTTGCCATGGGCCGGTTCGGGGGAGCAGAGCTTGGGTTTGGTTCCGACGCTGATGTGATGTTCGTATACAAACCAACAGTTGCCGACGTAAACTTTGCCCAGTCAGAAGCCCAAGAGCTGGTTTCTGAGATTCGAAGGCTTTGCTCAGATCAGATTCTCGAGTTTGAGCTAGATCTGGATCTTCGGCCAGAAGGTAAAAACGGACCCATTGTTAGATCGATTGATTCTTACGCCAGTTACTATCAGCGCTGGGCGGGTACCTGGGAGTCACAGGCTCTTCTTCGAGCACGGGTCATTTCAGGAGACAAGTCAGTAAAGGACGAGTTTATTTCGCTGATTGACCGCTATCGCTATCCAGAGCAAATGGAAGAAGCGGCGGTAGTTGAGATTAGAAGAATCAAGGCCAGAGTCGAGGTTGAAAGGCTTCCTCTCGGTGCTGATCCGATGAGGCATCTCAAGCTGGGAAGAGGTTCCATTAGCGATGTCGAGTGGCTAGTACAGCTACTTCAACTAAAGCACGGACACTCCAACCCAAGTCTGCAGACGCCCCATACTTTGCAAGCCCTTGATCAGCTCGAGAAAGCCGGAATCGTTCAATCATCCGATGCAATTGTGCTCAAGCAGGCTTGGCAGTTATCTTCCGCGATTCGCTCTGCGGTGATGCTGGCGCAGAACAAGCGAACCGATGTTTTACCTATTGACCGTCAGCAACTTGAATCTGTTGCCAGATTGCTTGAGTATCCTCGTGGCGGAGCGGCTGCACTGGAGCAGGATTACTTGGCTACCACTCGACGAGCTAGAGCCGTGTTTGAGAAACTGTTCTACGACTAAACGCCGTAGTAAAGCTCAAACTCGTAAGGGTGTGGACGAAGTGCCAACGGAGCGATCTCTTTTTCTCTCTTGTAAGAAATCCAAGTTTCGATTAGATCCTTGGTAAACACATCACCTGCAAGTAAGTAGTCGTGATCTGCCTCTAGCGCCTGCAGAACCTCTTCCAGGGTTCCTGGAACCTGTGGGATCAGCTTTGCCTCTTCTGGTTGCAATTCGTAAAGGTCTTTGTCCACTGGCTCGTGTGGCTCAATACGGTTCTTGATGCCATCAAGACCGGCCATTAGCATCGCTGCGAAGGCAAGGTACGGGTTTGAGGAAGCATCTGGCGCGCGGAACTCGATGCGCTTAGCTTTCGGGTTGGTTCCAGTCATTGGGATACGAATAGCGGCTGATCTGTTTCCGGCGGAGTAAACAAGGTTCACCGGAGCTTCGAAACCAGGCACTAGGCGGTGATAGGAGTTAACGCTCGGGTTGGTGAATGCAAGCAAGCTTGGTGCGTGCTTTAGGATTCCACCGATGTACCAGCGGGCCATATCGCTTAGTCCGCCGTAGCCACTCTCGTCGTAGAACAGTGGCTTGCCATCTTTCCACAGCGACTGGTGAACGTGCATACCTGAACCGTTGTCGCCAAATAGTGGCTTTGGCATAAAGG
>WLDW01000115.1 GCA_009704605.1 Actinomycetota bacterium | reverse complement strand
GGCACCACCGGCGAATGCGACCTTGCCAAACAAGATAGAAGTAGAGCCGCGCACCAGGGTGTTGTCGACGTCAAAAAACGCAGCCTCAATCTTGGGCTTTAGGTCTTCTGGCTCTGGCACCGGCTTAGTCTATTCCGCCAAAGAGAGGACTTAGGCTTTATGGGTGCCAGAACAAATTCAGCTCACCCTTGTTGTGCGTCAGGGTTGCCACCTCTGCGAGGTTGCAGAAGGCAACCTGGCGAGGGTTTTGGGCCGCTTTAGTGAGGAGTATCCAGATACTGGATACGAGGTTGAGCTAGCGGAGATTGACTCCAGCCCTGAGTTTCAGAAGTACACCGACGAGATCCCGGTGCTGCTTATCAACGGTAAGCAGGTGGCGTTCTGGAGAATTGATGAGGATCGAGTTTTTGAACAGCTGAGGATATTGGTATGAGAAAAGTAGTTTTCTGGATTCTAAAGAACTTCTGGTTCCCGATTCTGGTCGCAATCCTGGGCTCACTTGCCAAGAAGCACACCTGGGCAGCCAAGGCACATAGCGCTGTGAAAAAACTTCCAATGTAATTGTTGCATTAATGCTATGTAGTATCTATGCTACATGGATGAGTAGAAATTCCGAAGAGCCGGTATTCAACCAGATAGAGCAGATTCGCACTGCCAAGGGGTTGAGTAGGCAAGAGCTGGCAGATCTCGTTGGAGTCCACTACCAAACCATTGGCTACCTAGAACGCGGGGAATACAGCCCCTCTCTAGTCCTAGCCCTTCGCATCGCCAAGGCCCTGAATAAGGAAGTTTCAGAGCTTTTTTCACTGACTGACCAGAAAAAAGGAAAGAAATAATGTCCAAGAAGAACAAGATCTACTGGTCGCTGGGTGTGACCGAGAAGGAAACCAGAGCCCTGCTAACTGATGAGAATTCGAAGTTCAAGTGGCTCAGATCTCAGCGTAATAGGCGTGTGCTTGTGATCCTTAACTTGGTTGGTATTGTTTTGGTTTCTTTGGGAAGTTACTACCCGGTACTAAAGACAAACTTCAACCTGAACACCGAAACAGAAATCTTGATATTTAGCATTACTGCTATTTTTGTCATATCTTTAACACTTGGCGCTTATTCGTTTCTACGCGTTGCGGTCAGGGGAATAGCGGATGCACCGGATGAGCTATTGGACGAGCGACAAATCCAAGTTCGAAACAGCTCTTTTCGCTACGCCTACTTGGCTATGGGATACATCGTGCTAGGTCTTCTACTCTTGATGTTCTTTGGACCAGAGCTACAAATGTTCCAACCTGAAGGCAACGACGGAAGCTACTTAGCGATTGCAACAATGTTTGCATTCGCGGGAGCGCCTTCGATGATTCTTGCTTGGCGTGAGAGGGACATCTAAGTTGAACATAGAACAACTTGGTCTATTTGGAGTATTCCTAGCTGGAGCAATCCCCTGGTTTGAAGCAATCGCTGTGGTACCAGCAGGAATTCTGTTTGGACTAGATCCGGTGTTGACGGTGATCGCTGCTGCCACAGGAAACATAATCACAATCGCAGTATTCGCCTACGGAGGCAATGCCATCCGGAGTTGGATTATTCGCAGGCGAGTGTCCAAAGGTAAAGATTCCGAATCACCAAAACTGATCAAAGCTCAGCAGGCCTTTGATAAGTATGGAATCTACGGAATGGCAGTGCTGGGTCCAATCCTTATTGGAACTCAGTTTGCCGCAGCAGCGTCGGTGGCAGCTGGTGTAAAACCACTAAAAGTAGCGGTATTGATTTCTGCTGCCATGGTGATTTGGGCAGTGGCGATTGCTTGGCTTATGGTCGCCCTGGGGGTTTCCGTATTCGAAGCGGGAGTGACTTCCGATTAGTTCTTCGAAGCACCTCTCGAAGTACGAATCTCTGATGGCTAACCAACTACCTTTTGCTTACCGGCTTGCTCTCAGCGGACATTAGCTTTTTGATTTGTTTGAAAACGTAAATTACAAACAGAAGAAATAGGTTGTTTATTTGCCTTTTCTTCTTTCTTGGCCTCGGCTGCTCTTGAGGCTCAACTCTTGGAATAGCCCACTGTGAAGTGAATCTTCTTGAGTTTTCCTCTGGGCCCATCGACGATTCAATAACGCCCAAATAGCGATTTGTGCTCATGGCTACCTTTTCCTTGCTTACCTAATTTTGTTAGATTATGGCATATTTGGAACAATATTCCAATTTTGGCAGTTTATTTCATTAATTTGGCCTGCTCCATTGCCAACAAGCTTCTGGGGTACTGGTTAGTTAATACAATGGTCAGATGGCGGAAAGAAAAGCTCCTGGGAACCCTAAGGGTGAGGCGTCCTCGGCGACCAAGCGCAATCGCCTAGCGCTGATCAAATCTGCTCAAGAGGTACTGGCAGATATCGGTCCGGATGCCACTGTTGAGCAGTTTGTAGCACACGCCGGAGTCTCGCCCACCACAATTTATAACCACTTCTACAACAAGGAAGCGTTATTCAAAGAAGCGCTCGCTCAAGCTTGGAAGGAATGGATCGACTGGGCGCATGGCGGCATTCCTACCGACGAAAGCTTTGAAACAATGATTGATGTCTGTCGAAAACTATTCAGGGTTGCGAAAACGCATCCAGAGTTCAGCAGGCTTATCAGTAAATCACTTGTCAATCCTGGATTTGTGATTGAAGCGGTGCAGGCAGATGCATTGCCTTCCCTAAAACGTGTTGCGCGCCTGGGGAAACTAAACAGAGCAGAGTTTGATAAACGGACACGCATGTTTAGTTACTGCATTGCAGGGATTTTGCATGGTGTCCACACAACAAATGAACTTTCACCGGCGGATGCTGACGTTTCTCTAGGAATCGCGCTGGCGATTTGGAACGTTAGCCCCGAGAATGCGAAAGCAATCGTTTCTCGCCCGCTTTCAACGTTTTTGTAATACAGCCCCAGAGACTTTAGAGCGCTTTGAGAATGTCGTTGACTTTTTCCTTGGCGTCACCAAAAAGCATCTTGGCATTTGGCTTGTAAAACAGCGGGTTGGCAACTCCTGCATAGCCAGAGGCCATCGATCTCTTGAAGACAATCACATTCTCCGCCTCCCAAACCTTTAGTACTGGCATGCCTGCAATTGGGCTTGTTGGGTTTTCGGTTGCAGCAGGGTTCACCGTGTCGTTAGCTCCGATAACCAAAACCACATTGGTGCCAGCTAGGTCCTCGTTAATCTCGTCCATTTCCAAAACGATGTCGTAAGGGACTTTGGCTTCGGCCAAAAGCACGTTCATGTGTCCAGGAAGTCTTCCAGCTACTGGGTGAATACCGAAGCGAACTTGGACTCCCTTTTCACGAAGCTTCTTGGCAAGTTCTGCAACTGGGTACTGAGCCTGAGCTACCGCCATTCCATAACCTGGGGTGATAACTACCGACTTGGCAGCTTTCAACATTTCTGCAACCGAAGCTGCGTCAATCTCGGTGTGCTCGCCAGTTTCCTCTTCAGATTCAGAAGGGGCTTGGATTCCATAGCCTCCGAAGATAACCGAGATAAAGCTTCGGTTCATCGCACGGCACATGATGTAAGAAAGGTACGCACCGGAGGAGCCAACTAAGGCACCGGTTACGATCAGCAGGTTGTTGCTCAATAGGAAACCGGTTGCAGCGGCTGCCCAGCCCGAGTAGCTATTTAACATCGAGACAACTACCGGCATATCTCCGCCACCGATGGAGGCAACCAGGTGC
>WLDW01000114.1 GCA_009704605.1 Actinomycetota bacterium | reverse complement strand
AGCGCAGCCGTTGGCAGCAGTAAGTGACCGAAGCTATCCAACATTTGGAACCACATGTCTCCTGGCAGATTTGGTGTTGAGGCACCTATGGTAGAAATTATCCCCTTCGCCTGAGGGATCATCAGCTGATAGTCAGACCACACCTGTAGTACTCGATCAATGACCACAAATCCAAGAGTCAAGATGCTGATTATTCCAGCAGCGCGACCTACCTGCTTCCGGTCTTCTCCGCCGAAAATTCGTGCAGAAACTAAGGCCACTCCTACGGCTAGCAGAACTAGAACAAGAAGTGTCCACAACTCAGGAATGAAGAAGAACAAGAACTGGAGTGGGTACCAAGCTACTAGCCAAAAAGCAATAACGCTACCCGCCGCAAAAATCATGCCGCGGTTCTGGAACCCTGTAGTTAACGAAATAACGATTACTGATACAAGCGCGCCGCCAAGGGCAATACCGATTGGACCAAGTGAGGGTTGCGCGAACCAACCTATTAGCAACAAACCTTGCAGAACCGCAAAGGTGGCAAGTGAAGCGATTGATAGAACCTTTACTCTGCGCCTACCATCTCCTCCTACGACACCCATCCAAAAAGCTCCCGAGGCGAGCGCGATCAAAACTACACCCCAGAGCGGCACATCTGGATTGTACAAAAATTGATTGAATCGGATCGCGCCCCATTCTTTCAACAGCACAGCGAACCAGAAAATTGGCAACGAGTAAAAGACAAAAGTCATGAACGTGACCGTGTAGTCATAGCCACTGTATTGACGAAGAGCAGTTGACATTCCAATTGCGATTCCCAAAACAATAGCGACAATAGTCGCTAGCGTTAGCAGCTGAATTGTTGAAACCATTGCAGCAGCAAGTGCGTCGGTTACCAGTTGCTCGCCACGTGATACCGAAATTCCCAAATCGCACTGACCCACAAAACAGCCTGCAACTCCAGCTAACCAGCCAAAGTATCTAAGGACCGGAGGGGTGTCTAGGTCTAAAGCCTTAGTTAGGTAGGCGATCTTGTCTTGAGCAGAAGGGTCACTAGATCCGCGAAGCGCCAGAAGTGGGTCACCAGAGTAGGCGGTGAGTACATAAACAATGAAGGAGGCGGCAAGAAGCACCAGCAAGGTGGCAAACAGTCTTCTGACAACAAAAGCCAGCACCGAAACCTCCTTTGGTTGAATCTTTTCCTGTAGCGACTCTACCAACTCACGGTAGAGGCATTTTCGCAAAAAAGTCTGGCTGGCAGCCAAAGCTGCCAGCCAGACTTCAGTCTTGCTAGAACCAGTTACTCAGTAACTGGAGCCCACTCCCAGAAGTTCCAGAAGTAGCCAGGTGATAGTGCACTTGGGCTAACGCCGCTAACCTTCGAGCTGGAAACTGTCAATCCAGGGAACTGGAAGATCATGGTTCCGTATGCATCAGAGATTAGGTTCTGTTCGACCTCGAGCATTATTGCTGTTTGCTGATCTAGATCGGTTGTGACGTTAAGTTTTGCCAATAGTTCGTCAACCTTTGGGTTAGCGTAACCGTTGTAGTTACCACCCTTTTCTAGTGGGTCGGTGTAGGACGCAAAAATCTGGTCCGAACCGGCAACCGCCAAGCTGGTTGACTGCCACGCGAAAATAACTGCATCGTGTGGGTTGATTGGCTCAACTGTTGGGTCAGTGAATGTCCAGTCTGGCTCGCCAGTGTCAATCACGTTGAAGCCCGCTAGAGCAGCTGACAACTGAATCAGCTCAAGCTCCTGTGAACGACGAACGTTTCCAGTTGGGTACCAGAAATTCACATCCACTGGAGTAGAAACTCCAGCTTCCTCTAGTAGAGCCTTCGCGCGCTCGATGTCCAAGTCACGAACGCCAGCGGCACCGCTCTCGGCAACAATTGCGTTGTAGCGATCCGATCCAGGAATGGAAAGGAAAGACTCACGAACAGTAGCGTTAGGGTTCAACGGCTTGATGATCTTTTCGATGATCTCGTCACGAGGGATTGTCAGCAAGAATGCCTGACGAACCTTTTGTGCCTTAGTCGCATCGCCACCGTAGCTAGCAGGATCGAATGGGCCTCCGTTGTTGAAGGTTAGGTCGATGTGCTCGTAAGTAGCTTCGTCACCCTGGTGAATTGTTGCACCAGCGCTCGAGGCTATTCCCTTAGCTACTTCTAGCGAGTCAGCAGTTGGCTGTCCGCTAGCGATGTCAATTTCGCCGTTTTCTAGAGCCTGAAGCTGAGCGATGAAGTCCTCAATGAAGCGAACAGTGATGCGCTCGAACTTAGGTGACGGACCCCATGTGTAGACAGGGTTCGAAACTAGAGTGATGTACTGATCCTCAACTACTTCTTCGATGATGTATGGACCACTCGATAGGTACTGAAGTGGGTTCGAAGGAAGAGAAGTGAACTGGTAGTCCTCGTTCCAGCTCTTTGCAACAGGAGCTAGCCAAGCGTCATCCTCGTTCTGGATTGCTTCAATTAGCAACTTCTTTGCTTCTGCTGGATCGGTGATGTCTGGGTAAGCAAGCATCACTGTTCCGTGGGCTGGCATACCAACACCGAAAGCAAGCTCCCAGTCAACGTATGCGTCGTCATAGACAAGAGTCAGTGAGCGGCCATCGATTTCAGGAGTCTGGGTGACTAGTTCAAGACCAGATGTAGAAGCCGGTGAGAACTCCGCAGCTGTTCCTGCAAACTTGCCAGAGCTTGCGGCCCAGGCTAATAGCATGTCAGCTGCGTCAATCTGAGTTCCGTCAGACCACTTGACACCGTCGTTGATGGTGTACTTAACGGTCAGAGGTTCGTCAGAAATCTTTTCAAACGTTCCGTATCCAGTGTCTTTTACCAACTGAGGAACGTTGTTGTAGTACTGGAAACCAGAGTTAGTCATGTAGGCAATGTTCGCGTTCTTTGTCGCGTTACCTGCAGACGATCCGGTGTTGTAGTTATCAAATGCTTGGTTAAAGGCAACTGTGATCGTGGTTCCTTCGACTACCTGAGACTCGTATGGCAATGCACAACCGCTCAGAGTCACAGCAACCACGCTCATAAGGCCTACTAGACCCAATCTGCGCTTCTTCATGTTTCTCCTTTTTTAATTCATTGATTCGACTGTCTAATGAATTGCTCATTGACTACAGCCCAATACTGGTTTCTTGAGTTTATAGGCATTCCTCGGCGGGAGGTGAGGCTAATTTCTAATGGTTTCTAAATCGTGATAATCGAGAGCCTCGGGCAATCTAGGCTAAATGGGTGAAGCAAATCCTGATTTACGACGGTGACTGCCAGTTCTGCCGTCTCAGCCTGGATTTTGGAATCAGAAACCTCTCGAGATTCCCTAGATTTGCGGCCTACCAAAGGATTGATCCAAGCCAATACGGCCTATCCCTGACCGATGTCTCTTCTCAAGTGTGGTTAGTGGACCCCTTGCCAACGATGGTCAAACCCCTAGGTGGTCACCTAGCGGTTGCCCATATCCTTCTGAACCAGCCTGAGTTTTACTGGAGATGGTTGGGGTTTGTCATGAAAACTCCCCCCTTTAGCTTCGTCGCTGACCATCTATATAAATGGGTAGCCAAAAATCGCCACCGGCTTCCAGGGGGCACTAAGGCTTGCAAGCTCGAGGACACCTTCGATGGGGTCGAAAAAAAGATAAGGCCATGACCCGCCACCCGGAGGTGATCCGGCCCGGCATGGGTTCTGACCCCTTGGCTAGCTGATAGATTCTTTTTTACAACCGCAGTTTGGTTGTAGCTTTTGTTTCCTCTT
>WLDW01000113.1 GCA_009704605.1 Actinomycetota bacterium | reverse complement strand
GGTTCTTGACTGGCCCACCATGAACAAAAGGGGCAGACCCTTCGGCCTGGTAGCCATACATCTTTGGAACAACTTTAATACGTCCCTCGTTGAAATCTTCCAGATAGCCCTTGAAGTAAGCAGAGTAGTTACCTGCGTTACCAACTGGTAACACGTGGTAATCAGGTGCTCTACCGAGTGAGTCAAAAACCTCAAAGGCTCCAGTTTTTTGACCTTCAATGCGGTCTGGGTTTACTGAGTTGACCAAATGAACCGGATAGTTATCCGACAAGTCACGAGCCAAAGTTAGGCAGTCGTCAAAGTTTCCTTGCACCTGCAAAATCTTGGCTTTGTGCGCCACAGCCTGGCTTAGCTTTCCAAGAGAAATCTTGCCCTGCGGAACTAACACAACGGAAGTGATTCCGGCCGCTGCCGCATAGGCTGCAGCAGAGGCAGAGGTGTTACCAGTAGATGCACATATAACTGCCTTTGCACCTTCCCCGACGGCTTTAGAAACCGCCAAGGTCATGCCTCGGTCCTTGAATGAACCTGTTGGGTTCATACCCTCATACTTCAGATAAACCTGATCGGCACCAACTAGTTTCGCAAGATCTGGAGCTTCGATTAGAGGTGTGCCACCTTCGCCAAGCGTGATAATCGGAGTACTGCTATCGACATCTAGTCGATCAAAGTACTCCCGAATCACTCCGCGCCACTGATGTGCCATTACAAGCCTTCCATTCGAATCACAGAAGCGACTTTTTGAACCGCGTCGCTAGCCTTCAAATCCTCAACAACAGCAGCCAAGGCTGCGTCACTGGCCAAGTGGGTTCCAATCTCCAGATAAGCAACCACTTCCTTACCGGAAAGAACTGACTGCTCGACGGCCTCGATTGATACGCCGTGCTTGGAGAAAGTTGTGGCAATTTTTGCTAATACGCCCGGCTGGTCAGAAACTTCGAGCTGAACCGAGTAACGGGTTTGAATTCTGCTTATTGGAAGTATCTCTAGTTTTGCGTGAGTTGAGTTAGAAAGACCTGGTCCACCTGCGACGTGGCGCTTGGCTGCAGAAACTACATCTCCCAGAACAGCTGAAGCAGTTTGAGTTCCACCGGCACCAGATCCATAAAACATCAAGCTTCCTGCGGCTTCTGCCTCAACGAATACTGCGTTATAAGCTCCGTTAACTGCAGCCAGAGGGTGTGACCTTGGAACTAGCGCAGGATAAACCCGAACGGATATTCCCTCGGGTCCCGATGAATCGGCTTCCAAAAATTCGCAAATTGCTAACAGCTTGATGACATAACCATCTCGCTGAGCGGCTTTCATTTGAGCCACGGTTATTGAAGTGATTCCTTCTCGATAGACCTTGTCTAGAGGAACCTCGGTGTGAAAGGCGAGAGTTGCCAAAATAGCCGCCTTCTGAGCAGCATCGAAACCTTCAACGTCTAATGAAGGGTCTGCTTCTAGATAGCCAAGCTCGGTAGCTTCTGCCATAGCCTCTTCCAAAGAGATACCGCTTTTGTCCATCCGGTCAAGAATGTAGTTTGTGGAACCGTTGACGATTCCCATAATGCGCTTTACGCGGTCGCCGCCAAGAGATTCTCTAAGCGGGCGAATGATTGGAATAGCTCCGGCAACTGCTGCCTCGAAGTAAAGCTGTGCGCCAACTTGCTCAGCAACGTTGAACAATTCTGTTCCATGAGTAGCCAACAAGGACTTGTTGGCTGTCACAACATCAGCACCAGAATTTAGGGCACGCAAAATGTATTCCTTAGCTGGCTCTATGCCACCCATTACCTCAATCACGATGTCGGCACCGAGAATCAAGCTCTCAACATCGGTGGTCAATAGATCTTTTGGAAATCCCTCACGCTTGGTAGTTAGGTCTCTTACCGCAACTCCAACGAGCTCGAGCTCGGCTCCAACGCGAGACTTGAGCTCTTCCTTCTGCTCCAGCAATAGCCTGGCGACCTCAGCACCGACTGATCCGGCACCGAGTAAGGCAACGCGTAGGGGGCGGTATTCGCTCAATGTGTATTCCTAACCAACTACAAAACTACCCTGTCTAGGGGGTTTGATACCCGGGGTCTCTAGAAAGCATTGCCGATTCGGTCTCGGCATTCATCAAAACTTTTACTTTTCCTTCGAGAACAGCAACCATCGCGGGCCTAGGTAGATAGTTGTAATTACTTGCTAGCGAGTGACAATAGGCACCGGTTGCCGCGACAGCCAGCAAATCGTCAGGGCTAATGTCTGCAGGCAGGTAGCAATCTTTGACCACGATGTCACCACTTTCGCAGTGCTTGCCTACCACTCGAGAAACAACCGGCGCTGCAGCGGAAGACCGAGAAACTAGCAGTGCGCTGTAATCGGCGCTATAAAGACTAGGTCTTGGGTTATCGCTCATACCGCCATCGATGCTGACGTACTTTCTTGACTGCTTGGCGTCATCACTGGAAATCTGAACATCCTTTATGGTTCCAACGGTATAAATAGTCACTCCCGCTGGGCCTGAGATAACTCTCCCCGGCTCAAAGCAAAGAACCGGTACTTCAATACCTAGTTCCCTGCACTGCTTTTCAACCTCGGAGCAAATCTCGGATGCAAAAAACGAAACCTCGGGGGCTTGGTCTGCAGCTGTGTAATTGATTCCAAAACCGCCACCAAGATTTAGCTCAGGAACGCTGCCTTCTTCTAGCAAAAGCTTGTGCAGTGGCAGCAATCGTTTTACCGACTCGATGAAACCCTCGACGCTAAAGATCTGGGACCCGATGTGCGAATGCAGACCAAGAAAGTTCAACTGCGAATGAGATCGAATCTTGGCTACCAGTTCCGGGACATCAGCAATTGCAATTCCAAACTTTTGGTCTTCTCTGGAGGTGGCTAGATACTCGTGAGTGAAGGCGTGTACGCCCGAGTTGACTCGGATACGCACGTTCTGGATCTTGTTTTGTGAACTGGAAATCGATGCGATTCTTTCGATTTCGATCTCAGAGTCGATGACGATTGCCCCAACTCCTGCTGTGACAGCTTCATCAATCTCGGACACAGATTTGTTGTTTCCATGTAAACCAATCCGACCTGGTTCAATACCTCCGGCAAGCGCTAGCGCGAGTTCACCGGCGGAGCAAACGTCCATGTTTAATCCATTTGCCGCAACCCACTTGACTACCTCGGTAGTCGAAAGTGATTTGCTGGCGTAATAAACCTTTGCGCTTGTTTGAATTTTGGAGGCTGCGGAATCAAAAGCTTGCTTTACAACTTGAGCACGGGAGATAAAGTCTGCTTGATCAATTACCATCAGTGGTGACCCGTACTTGGCAACCAGCTGAGCTACCGATACTCCCCCAACTTGAATCTCTCCGGAAGCGTCTCTAACAAAGCTCGCTGGCCAGATGCTCTTGCTGATTGCGTTCACGTCTTTTGGAATAGAAAGCCAACTAGGTGCCAATTCAGATGCAGTTTTTTCCATAGCTACATCCTTTCTGGGGCAGAAACACCCAGCAGTCCGAGGCCATTACGCAAAACTACTCCCGCAGCGTCATTGAGCCAGAGCCTGGTGCGATGAATTGGTTCCACTGGATTGCCTGATTGAGGGATAACTCGACAGTTGTCATACCAGCGGTGGTAGCTACCAGCTACCTCTTCAATGTATCTAGCGATACGGTGCGGCTCTCTAAACTGGGCCGCCTGAACTGCAAGCCTTGGGAACTCGCTTAGCTTGGCAAGTAATTCTGTTTCTGTGTCGTGACTAAGCAAACTTGGCTCAAAAATAGAGT
>WLDW01000112.1 GCA_009704605.1 Actinomycetota bacterium | reverse complement strand
GCGCGCTTCAGTTGCATCCGAGTACTGGGCTAGAAAGCCAAAGATTCCTGAGGCTAACAAGATTCCAAGTGCTGCCCACTTCACAACATTTGCGGAATCAGCCAGGCCTTCATTAAGCAATCCGATTGTGACGATAAGCAAAAATGATGGAGCCAGTTGGGAAAAGATGATTTGATTTCTGAGTTGATTCCAGAGCTTTACTAGATCTTGTTCTTTCATACCCTTACTCCTTTGAGTTTTCTTCTAGCTACAGGTTAGGACAGGAATCTGTTCTAATAAAGTAGTCAATGGCTCTGAAAGCACTGAGCCGGATTCGTAGGCCACCTTAGCTCAGTTGGTAGAGCAGCTCCCTCGTAAAGAGCAGGTCAGCGGTTCAATTCCGCTAGGTGGCTCCACTTCTGGAAAATGACAAAAAATTGAAACGTAGACTTGTAGTACTGGCTTATAACAATCAACTAGGTGATCTTTGAAATCCAAGAACAATAACGCTCTCCAGGAGTTTCTCTCCAAGCGATTTCGAAAGCTTCTTTCTGGAGACCCAGATGGAGTTCCGCCTTGGTTGGGTGTTGTTGCAGCCGGTGAAGAAGAGGGCTACTTTCTTCCATCTGATGCGCCATGGGTAGTTCACGCAGACTTTGGAACCTTGGTGGGTGGAATCAGAGCGTTGCTGATGCAGGCGCTACATCCAGGATCTTTGACGGGAGTGAAGAATCACTCAAGATACGAATCGGACCCGCTAGGAAGATTGGCTGGAACCATTCGTTGGCTCACGGTTACAACTTTTGGCTCAAAAACTGCAGTCCAAAACGAAGCTAACCGGGTCAATAGACTTCACACTCGCGTTGTTGGTGAGTACACCAAGGGAACCGGTGAGACGGTGCCATACCAGGCGGCAGATAAAGACCTATTGCTTTGGGTCCACATCGCTTTCATGGAATCCTTCCTTGTTTCACACCAGATGTATTCCTGGAAACAGATACCAAAAGGGTCTGCAGCTAGTGGCGCAGACAACTATGTATCTCAGTGGAGTGTCTCCGTGGCTCCACTTGGGCTAGCAACCTGCCCGATGAGCGAGCAAGAACTCGAGAATGAAATTGATAAGTTCTATGACTCCGGCCTGCTGGTTTCTACCCCAGACACTAAGAAAGTTATTGAGTTTATTAAGAACCCACCACTTCCTGGAGTTGCCAAACTCGTTTATGGATTGCTGTTTGAAGCGGCTGTCTTATCACTGAGGCCAGAGTTTAGAAAACTACTTGGACTGAAAGCTAAACCAGCTTGGTTTATTCGGCCGGTTACCCGATGGTCACTTCGCTTTATGCGTTTAGCCATTGGGCCAGAGTCACCAATTGAAGATGGCGCAATAGCTAGACTCCGGAGGTTAGGAAAGCTTCAAAACGGATGAAATTCCTGAATTAGGCCCGAATCTATCTGGTAAGCCCCAACCTTTTGAGAGTAGGCTTGGTGAGGCTCTGGAAAGGAATCCACATGTTTGGCCGTAAAGGCTTGCATCCTTCTCAAATCATTTCTATAGCCTTCACAGGCATCATTCTTTTGGGAACTGCACTTCTAGTTCTTCCCATCGCATCACAAACCGGTAAATCTACCCCTGTGTTCGATGCCCTATTTACTGCAACTTCGGCCACCACCGTCACAGGTTTATCAACTTTAGATGTCGAAAACCATTGGAGTCTTTTTGGGCATGTAGTTATAGCGTTACTAATTCAAGTTGGTGGCTTTGGAATTGTTGGTTTCGCCTCGCTGGTTGCAATTCTTTTGGAGGGCCGAGTGTCCTTGCGGACAAGACTCAATGCAAACTCTGAATCCGGTGCAAGCGCCCCCGATGTGAAGAGTTTGCTTTTCAACATTTTGAAGATCATGCTGTTTTTTCAAGTGATTCTCGGGGGCATTTTAACCTGGCGTTTTGCCACCGAGTACGGCTACGAGCTAAACAAGGCTTTGGCCCACGGTGCGTTTCACGCCATCTCTTCATTTAATAACGCAGGTTTTGCACTTTATAGCGACAGCATGATCCAATTTGCCCGAGATGGCTGGATACTGGTTCCAATTTTCACAACAGTTTTTTTGGCGAGTCTTGGCTTCCCGACGATAGTCGAGCTGCGCGATCGGCTTTTTCTAAGGCTTGCAAAAGTTTTCAAAGTTAAGGCAAGCTACTCCATGCCGAAACAATGGTCTCTCAACTCTCGAATAGTACTGTGGGCCAGCTTCGCGCTACTCGCCATTGGAACAGTTGCCATCGCGTTTCTTGAGTGGAGTAATCCAAATACTCTTGGACCACTGACCCCTTTTCAGAAAATTGTCGACAGCGTTTTTGCATCTGTGATGCCAAGAACCGCAGGATTCAACGCATTAGATGTTAGCCAGATGCAACCCACCTCCTGGCTCGTTACTTCTATTCTTATGTTCATCGGTGGAGCTAGCGCTTCTACTGCCGGTGGTATCAAAATTGGAACGTTTGTGGTGCTGCTTTACATCGTCTATACCGAGATTCGGGGAGACAATGCGGTAAACGTTGGAAACCGTAGACTTCCAAGATCCATGCAGCGTCAAGCGCTGACGATTGTTAGCTTGTACATGGTCGTCGTGATTGGAGCGCTACTCATTCTTCGACTGACAACAGAATTCACCTTAGACCAGCTACTGTTTGAAGTTGTTTCTGCAGTTGGAACTGTAGGTTTATCAACTGGAATAACAGCCCAGCTTCCAGAACATGCAAAATTCTTACTGGCACTTTTGATGTTGTTTGGAAGGCTCGGCCCCATCATTGTGGCAACATCTTTAGCTCTTCGAAGAACTAAGCGCCACTTCGAATACCCGAAGGAGAGGCCTCTAATTGGCTAAAGTCCCTCAAGCCCTATTAGCAAGCAAGCGAACCGCTAACCTAAGTATGGATAAATCACTGCAGGTAACTGCAGTTTGGATAGGAGAACAAATTGGCTAGTCGCCTAAAGACACTCGGACGCGAGAAACACGGCGCATCAACTATTGCCGTCATCGGCCTAGGAAGATTCGGCACCGCGCTGGCTTTGGAGCTAGTCAAATCGGGACGTGAGGTTCTCGGAATCGACTCAGACGAAAAGCTCGTTCAGGCTAACGCTGAAGAACTGACGCAGGTCGTACAGGCGAATTCAACCGACGAAGACGCCCTTCGTGAGTTGGGCATCCCCGATTTCGATTCTGCAGTGGTAGCGATTGGCAGCGACCTAGAGGCCAGTATCTTGACCGCGTCCTTGTTACTGCAGCTAGGCGTGCCACAGGTTTGGGCAAAAGCAACAAGCGTCTCTCACGGTCGAATTCTTCAACAGCTTGGAGTTCACCACGTCATTTTCCCAGAGATGGACATGGGTAAGCGAGTAGCTCACATGGTGAGCGGTGAATCGCTGGATTACATCCAGTTAGACGAAGATTTCGTTATGGCAAAAACAGAGGTCCCAGAAAGCTTCGAAGGAAAGACTCTTTCAGAAATGCAGTTCAGATCTCTCCACGGGGTAACGGTCGTAGCTACCAAGAAACCAAATGATAACTACAAGCCGTCTTTCCCGGAAACAGTTCTAAACACAGGCGACGTAATGATTGTTGCCGGAAGAACTAAGAAGGTAGAAGAGTTCTGCCGTATGGGTTGGTAGCCGGCCTCCACAATTTAGTGGCAGACTAAATTTATGTCCTCAACCAGACTCGAACACGACCTTCTTGGAGATTACCAAGTTCCTAAGGATGCCTATTGGGGCATCCACACCGCAAGGGCGGTTGATAACTTTCCCATCTCTGGAGTG
>WLDW01000111.1 GCA_009704605.1 Actinomycetota bacterium | reverse complement strand
TGGCTCCGGCAGGAAGCTCAGTGCTTCTTCTTCCATCGCACCACAGCACTCCGTTTCCAGGAGATCGCTGTAAGACCTCAACTGCAAGGAGTGAACTTGGGTTAATCACAAGTGGTCTTGAAAACAGAGCGTGAGCGCTAAGTGGCACAAGCAATAGTGCGTCTACCGAAGGCCACACCACCGGGCCACCAGCTGAAAAAGCGTAGGCGGTTGAACCGGTTGGAGTAGAGATAACTATTCCATCGCAACCAAAACTAGATAGTGGACGGCCGTCGATTTCAACAACCACTTCGAGCATCTTTTCACGAGCGCTTTTCTCAACCGCTGCTTCATTCAGAGCCCAAGAACGGTATACCTCTTTACCTTCTAGTAACACCGAAACATCAAGAGTTAGCCGCTCCTTGACTAAGTAATCGCGCTTGGCAACCCGCTCGATGGTTGATCCAATTTCGTTCTTTTCGCTTTCGGCCAAAAAGCCAACGTGTCCAAGGTTTATACCCAGCAGTGGAGTCTGTGATTCGCGGACAATTTCAGCGGCTTTTAGTATCGTTCCATCGCCGCCAAGAACAACCACTAGCTCCAAATCAGATTCGGAAACATCTTTTCCTAGCTCCAGTACCTTCTCCATAGTGGTTACTGCGGTACCGGTAGCGAATTCTTTTGTAGCACTAAGTTGTTCTCCGGTCATCACGGGGGTGATGTCGGAAGCTAGCAGTGCCGCAGCTGATTCCAGGGTGGCAACAATCGCCTCTTCTCTGGCGGTGTGGGAAACAAGCAGAACCAAGCGCTTTGCAGTCATTTTCCCTCCCTCGCCAGTTTTTCAATTCTCTCAGTCCATTTTGACTGATTTGGTCGCTCGGAACTAGCAACCCAAACTAGATACTCGATGTTCCCGTGGGTGCCAGGTAGCTCAGAACGCTCCAATCCAAGCACCCCAAGACCCAGTTCGTTACAACAATCCACAACCTGCTTGATGGCTTGGGCCCTAAGTCTGTGATCCGACACTATTCCTGACGCCGAAAGCGATTGCTTACCCACCTCAAACTGAGGCTTTATAAGTAGTACAAAATCAGCCGTTGGCGCCACCTTTACTAGAGCCGGTAGCACCAATGTGACAGATATGAAGGACATATCGGCTACCACCAGCTGAAACTCAAGATCAACTATCCCGGTTAGCTCGCGAAGCTCATTCATCGTTACCTCGCGGGCATTGATTCCTTCAAAAGAGAGCACTCTTGGGTTTGTTAGTAGCTCTGGGGCTAGCTGATCATGACCTACGTCAATAGCGACAACGCGGCTTGCTCCATGGCGAAGTAAGACATCGGTAAAGCCGCCCGTGGAAGCTCCAACATCTAAGGCGCACTTGCCCACTACATCGATTTCAGCGAATTTGTCTAGGGCTCCCTTGAGCTTTAGTCCTGCCCTAGAGACATACTCGTCGGCAGCCACAACGGTGATTTGGGCTTCGGTATCAACTAGCTGACTAGGTTTGGTAAGTTCGCGTTCGCCAATAAAGACTCTGTGGGCTTTGACCAGGTCAGCTGCGTGACCCCTGGATCTTGCAAGCCCAATGTTTACAAGGTGCGAATCGATTCGAAGATTACTCAGTTTCTTGTGGCCTGTTGTCAGAAATCATGGCTTCGAGCTTGGCCCTGATGGCCTCGAAAGCTGCTGGTTGCTCGGCAAGCGGCAATTCACGGGCGCTGGAAATCTCAACAGCGAGTTCATCCAAGAGATCTGACATGATTACCTTTCCTTTGTTCCTAGCTTATTCGTATAGAGCTTGCTCTACATCGAGGGTATGAATTGGCTGGCCGCTCTCCCAGATGGTCAAGCATGCGCACTTCAAAGCCGCCAAAGACTTTGGATCTCCGAAGCTGACAAGAACCTTCTGGCCCAGTAGCTCTACCTCGGTGCTACCTAGTTTGTAGCCACGCTTGGTCTTTACAGGCGCCTGGTAGTTACTCAACAGATCCTTTAGTGTTTCAAGAATATATGCGGGCCTCGAGTCTGGCTTTGCTGCCAATAACTCTTTGCGGGTAGTAACTCCAGTCATCACCAAAGCCGAACCAATTTTTGCTCGGTTGGCACCCAACACATCGGTATCTAGCCGATCGCCTATGTATACCGCGCTCGATGTTCCAAACTGTGCCAGTGCTGTTTCAAAAATTGCCTTTTCAGGTTTACCCGCAACAATCGGTAATTGACCAACTGCGGTGTGAACCGCGGAAACTAGAGTGCCGTTTCCTGGAGCT
The DNA here is from genome assembly GCA_009704605.1 of Actinomycetota bacterium. Classification (GTDB taxonomy): domain Bacteria; phylum Actinomycetota; class Actinomycetes; order Actinomycetales; family Microbacteriaceae; genus Rhodoluna. The sequence goes on along the minus strand of WLDW01000111.1, from coordinate 1,596 downwards.
AGACCTTCTTCTCTTGGAATAGTCCAGTCTTGATTTGTGGCCACCCACCTAGCGCCCTGCTGAATTGCGTAGCTAGCTTCAGCTAAGTGCTGCCAACCAACTGATGGATCAAACCCTTGAATAACTGCTACCGGTGAATCCTTGCTCGAATCCACTATTTTGAATCCTGCAAGCAAAACATTTGAACGAAGTCCTTCGCCGCCAACTACCAAGACTTTTGATCCTTGCGGGACTAGATTCTTTAGCAACAGCGCGCCAGCTTGCGCGGAGGTGATTACATCCTCGGCGTTTAGCTCCAAACCAAAATCTCTAAGCTGCTTCGCAATTGCTTCGCTGGTTCTCGAGGCGTTGTTGGTTATAAACCCAACCTGGACGCCTTTGGCCTTGAGTGCAGTTATCGACTCGATTGCGTCAACAATTGTGCGGCCACCTTCATAGATAACTCCGTCAAGATCGAGTAGCAGTGTTTCGAAATTGTCTAGAACTTTAGCGGCCACGAGGTGCACCTCGTCGTTCGCCGCCTGGATTGTCAAATCCCCTGCGGGGTTTACCTGAATCACGACTACCAGAATTGGATCTACCAAAAGGTTTTCTAGGTTCGCCATCGCTGGAAGACCTAGTTGGCCGATCAGCTAGTTTTGGAATTTCGATTTCTTCGATGATTTCCAGTACATCTTCTGGAGTACCAGCAAGAGCAACTTCAGCACGCTTTGCTAAATCAAACCATTTCTTGGCATCTTCTTTGCGACCAATTAACTCAAGAGTGTCAGCATAGGCGCGAAATAGCGGTGGTGAATAAGAAAACACCTTGGCTGGGTTTAGTTCTGGTATTTCAAGCTCTGCAAGAGCTAGTTCGTTCTCACCAAGATCTAGGCGGGCACCGCTTGTAACAATTGCTAGGTTGACGCGAACAGCGGGGGTGAGTTTTTTTCTGTCAACTTCGCGGGCCATCTTTAGGGCCCGTTCGGGACGGTTCATGCCGCGCTCTGAATCAACAATCAGCGGAATCTGATCATTTGATGCTGAAATTCTTCGGTGGGCCAAGAGTTCTCGAAGCGCCAGGGTGTAATCGCCAACGGTATACGCCGTTACTCCAACGGTTTCTCGAACTATGGCAATTCTTCCCGCTCGTCTAGCGGCCGCTAACGCGTGCTTGTGAGCTAGCTGCGGGTCTTGGTCAATCAATAGATTCACCATCGCAAGATGTCTTGCGACCATTTCGGCGTTTTCTGGGGTGAGGGTTTTCAGTTGCACCCGAACGCCAAGGTCAACATCGTCTGGGGTTATGGCATCTGGAATTACAGGCGACTTCTCGCGATTTGGATCGCGGGTTCGCTCAACTAGTTGTTGCCAGTCAGGCCGCTCTGATTCAGGCTGCTGACGCTCTGCGCGACCTGATGGTCTCGGGCGATCGGGGCGAGCGGAATCACGACGAGGCTTACGGTCACGATCTTCGCTCATTTGCAACTTGTCCTTAAATGAAGATGGTCACCAACATACATTGGTGACCATCTCCTAAATTAAGTCCGGCGGTGTCCTACTCTCCCACAAGGTCACCCTTGCAGTACCATCGGCGCAGGAGGTCTTAGCTTCCGG
>WLDW01000110.1 GCA_009704605.1 Actinomycetota bacterium | reverse complement strand
CCAAACTACTTTCTTGGTTCTTATTGCTTACTTAGCCTTGTTCTTGCCAAACGCACTAGCTGCGGTTTCAACACCAATTCGTCTATCAGCCAAAGCAGTAGACGAGGTTTCTTCATCGCTTGGGCTTTCCACCATGCAAACGCTACGTAAAGTTGTGTTGCCAATTGCTGGACCTGGTATTTTTGCGGCAACCACTCTTGTGATTCTCACCGTTTTGAAAGAACTTCCTGCCACTTTGCTACTTCGTCCCACTGGCATGGAAACGCTAGCAACCAGGCTGTGGACAGAAACTTCGGTAGCTGCCTTTTCCGCTGCGGCACCTTATGCATTACTTTTGGTAGTGCTGGCTGGCTTTCCAGCTTGGCTTCTAAATCGAGCCATCAGAAAAGATTTAGAACCTATGGAGATGGAGCGTTACCAGTGAGCTCAACTCTGAAGATTTCTAACCTAACTAAGGCATTCGGTCCACAGCCTGTTCTTCGCAATCTTTCAATTGAGATTGCTCCCAAAGAGTTTGTTTCTGTTCTGGGCTCATCTGGATCTGGAAAGACCACCTTGCTTCGATTGATCGCAGGCTTTGATACACCGGATACCGGTGAGATTTCAATTGCAGGCAACAAAGTTGCCGCTGAAGGCATCTTCGTTGCGGCCCAAGCTCGGAAAGTCGGTTACGTCCCCCAAGATGCTGCACTTTTCCCACACCTAAACGTTTTTGAAAATATCGCATTCGGGCTCAAGGGCTTATCTAAAGAAGCAAAGGTTTCACGAGTTAGAATCCTGCTTGATCTAGTTCAAATGAGTGCTTTTGAAACTTCAGATAGCACTTCGCTATCTGGTGGTCAAAAGCACCGCGTTGCACTCGCAAGAGCTCTAGCTCCAGAGCCTGAACTTATCTTGCTGGATGAGCCTTTCTCGGCTCTAGATGCAGAACTACGTGGTCGCATTCGCGATGATGTTCGTGAAGTGCTGGATAAAACAGGTTCCACAACAATTTTGGTAACTCACGACCAAGAAGAAGCACTTTCGATTGCAGATCGGGTTGCACTACTTCGTGATGGAAACTTTGCTCAAATTGGTAACCCAAGAGAGATTTATTCTTCACCGGTTGACTTAGGGGTCGCAACCTTCTTGGGAGATTCGGTCATTGTTGCAGGGGTTATCGAATCTGGAAAGGTAGTTACTTCACTAGGTAACCTAACTCCGCTTAATTCATCTGCCGAAGGTAGCCGCGGAAAAGTTGCCATACGCCCGGAGAACTTTTATTTGCAGCCAGATCTAAACGGTGACTCAACGGTAGTTGGAAGACAGTTTTTTGGTCACGACGCTGTTGTGGATGTTCAGACTCCAAAGCAACTTATTCGTGCCAGGTCATCAGGACCATTCGCTCCAGAAATTGGAATGAAAGTAACAGTCTGGGTTCGAGGAGCAGTTAACTTCTATCCAGAAGGTTAGTTTCTAGGCGTAGCTTCCGCTTAAGCGAACTGCCCCGCCTTCAACTCCCTTAGCTGAAGTAACAAAGCCTGAAGTGTCCGCAGCTTTTTCTATAACACCCAGTTGCCAAGTCTTGATACCCAATTGATTTAGCTTTGCTGAGATTGCACTTGCCGCAGCTGAATCAACAACAGCTGCAAAACCCAAACCTAGATTCCAGGTTACTTCGAGTGATTCAAGCTGGTACGCGCCCCACTCTGCAAGCACTCTAAAGACTTCGTGAGGTGACCAACTTGCCCTGGAGATTTCAAGTGAGACACCAACCGGTAAGACCCTCGAAAGATTGGCTGCGATTCCGCCACCAGTGATGTGGCTTAGGGCGTGAACTGAATTACCCAGCTCCGACTCAAGTAGTTGGTTCAAAACTCCCGAGTAAAGCCTTGTTGGCTCAAGTAAAACCTCGCCTAGAGATTTGGATCCAAACTCGGATACCGATTGGGTGTAATCCAATTTGCTATCTTCGACAATCTTGCGAACCAAAGAGTAACCATTGGAGTGCAATCCAGAAGAAGCTAGTCCTAGAACAACATCGCTGACTTTTACTTTTTCGGGGCCAAGAACTTTGGCTGCTTCAACAGCTCCAACTGCAGCACCGGCAACGTCATACTCGTTTTCACCAAGAACACCTGGGTGTTCAGCGGTTTCTCCACCAAGGAGTGCAACATCAACTTCCCCACAGGCCTTTGCGATGCCGGTAACAATTTCGGCGATTCGAGTAGGAACAAGCTTTCCGCAGGCAATGTAGTCGGTCATAAACAGTGACTTTGCGCCCATCACAACGATGTCGTCAACGACCATTCCAACTAGGTCTTGACCAATGGTGTCGTGCTTATCTATTGCCTGAGCGATTGCAACTTTGGTTCCAACGCCATCAGTTGAGGTCGCAAGGATTGGCTGTTGAAAGTTTTTCAAAAAGGAAACATCTATTGCCCCTGCAAAGCCGCCGAGAGATCCAAAGACATTCTTGTTATGTGTTGCACTAACAGCTTTTTTCATTAGTGAAACTGCCAAGTCGCCAGCTTCGGTGTCTACCCCGCTACCCGCATAAGGGTTAGTCATTGGAAACCTTGTTCAATGAACCTTCTTGGTGAATCGTTGCGACACCTTTTTCGAGAAGGTTCTTACCCAATCGATCTGCCGTTGGAAGCTCGATTGGATAGGTACCAGTAAAGCAAGCGGTGCAAAGTTCGCTTTCCTTTTGCTCTGAAGAATTGATCATTCCTTCTTTAGATAGGTAACCGAGGCTGTCAGCGCCAATAGACATCCGAACTTCATCTGGCGCAAGACCGGTGGCGATAAGTTCTGCGCGAGTAGCAAAGTCGACTCCGTAGAAACATGGCCAGGTTATCGGCGGTGAAGAAATTCGAACGTGAATCTCTTTAGCTCCTGCTTCACGAAGCATTTGAACCAGTGCCCGCTGAGTGTTTCCTCTAACAATGGAATCGTCAACAACGATGATTCTTTTGCCTTTGATAACTTCCCTCAGCGGGTTGAGCTTCAGACGAATTCCAAGTTGTCTAATGGTTTGGCTTGGCTCAATAAAGGTTCGACCAACGTATGCGTTTTTTACCAGTCCGTGACCATAAGGGATTCCCGACTCTTCACTAAAGCCAATCGCAGCAGGTGTTCCAGACTCAGGAGTTGGAATAACAAGATCAGCGTCGACTGGATATTCTCTGGCCAAAGTTCTTCCCATTTCGACTCTGGCGTCATAAACATTTCTGCCATTTATAGAAGTATCTGGTCTGGCCAGGTAGACATACTCAAAAACACAACCGGCTCTTTTTGGCTTGGCGAATTGTTTTGCTCGCAAACCGTTTTCATCGATTGCAATCAATTCCCCAGGTTCAACTTCGCGAACAAACGAGGCTCCTACGATATCTAGCGCTGCAGTTTCCGAAGCAACAACCCAACCGCGCTCTAATCTTCCAAGAACTAGCGGTCTGACTCCCTGTGGGTCTCTGGCTGCATAAAGTGTCTGCTCATCCATGAACACCAAAGAAAATGCACCTTTTACTTTGGGTAGCAATTCCATAGCTGTGTTCTCGAGTGAGTTATCAGGATTACCTGCAAGCAGTGCTGTCAAGACAGCGGTGTCGGTGGTGTTTCCACCGGTGATTTCGTTATCGGATTGCTCTGGGTAATTCGCTCGCAAGATTTCTAGCAACTCAGAAGTGTTGGTGAGATTTCCGTTGTGTTCAAGTGCAACAGTTCCAGAGGCTGTTTTGCCAAGAGTTGGTTGCGCGTTTCGCCATGATGAAGAACCAGTTGTTGAGTATCTGGTGTGCCCTATTGCTACGTGACCCACCAGGGATTCAAGTGCTGATTCAGAAAAAACCTGTGAGACAAGTCCCATGTCTTTGTAGACAAGAAGTTTCTT
>WLDW01000011.1 GCA_009704605.1 Actinomycetota bacterium | reverse complement strand
GCTTTTGCTACGAAGTCGGTCTCGCAAGCAAGCTCAAGCAAGTAACCGGTTCCACCGGAAACCCTGGCAACAACCAAGCCGTTGCTAGTTGCTCTTCCCTCGCGCTTGGTAACACCCTTCAGGCCCTTTAGGCGAAGAAGCTCAAAAGCCTTTTCTGGATTGCCATCGGCCTCGTCTAACGCGCCCTTGCAGTCCATCATTCCGGCTCCGGATTTTTCGCGAAGCGCCTTTACGTCGGCAGCAGTGTAGTTAGACATAATTACGCCTTCGCCTCTTCTTGTGGTGCCGCCTCTGCCTTGTTGCCCTGCTCTAGTAGCTCGCGCTCCCATTCAGCAAGTGGCTCAGCTTCGGCTTCTGGCTTTGAGTGACGAGCAATAAGTCCCTCAGCAACTGCGTCCGCAATGATGCGAGTTAGTAGCTGAATTGAACGAATAGCGTCATCGTTTCCAGGAATTCCGTAGGTTACATCGTCTGGGTCACAGTTAGTGTCAAGAATTCCAATAACTGGAATTCCAAGCTTTCTAGCTTCTGTGATTGCAAGGTGCTCCTTGTTGGTGTCAACAACCCAAATAGCCGAAGGAGTCTTGGTTACGTTTCTGATACCACCGAGAGACTTTTCTAGCTTGTCCTTCTCGCGGCGAAGAATTAGAAGTTCCTTCTTGGTTAGTCCAGACTTCGATGCGTCATTAAAGTCCATAGTCTCTAGTTCCTTCATGCGAGCAAGTCTCTTGCCAACAGTCTGGAAGTTAGTTAGTAGTCCACCCAACCATCTCTGGTTAATGTATGACTGACCAACGCGCAATGACTCGGACATGATTGCTTCCTGAGCCTGCTTCTTGGTTCCCACGAAAAGAACTGAGCCACCGTTTGCAACGGTGTTCTTCACGAACTCGTAGGCCCTGTCGATCATTGCAAGCGACTGCTGCAGATCGATGATGTAGATTCCAGAGCGATCGGTGAGGATGTATCTTTTCATCTTCGGGTTCCAGCGTCTGGTCTGGTGCCCAAAGTGTACGCCGCTGTCTAGCAGCTGACGGGTGGTTACGACTGACATGAGTCGAACTTCCTTTCGGCGCGATTAAGCGCCCACTCAGTTAATGGTTATTGGCGGTTGCCAATGACCCCTGGTACCGGATTTTTCTCACAAGCCCGTTAGGGCCACTGAGTGAGAACCATCTTGGTCGGCACGCGAAGTCGACATCTCAAAATCAAAGATTTTTAGCGAGAATGCCGCTGACACCAAGCATACCAGCCCAAAATCGCCTTCTGCCAGCCCGAGTTTTCCCCAGATTGCGAAGCCCTAAGCCAATACGCGCGCGAATCAAGCACATTTGGAAGGTGATTGAACCCCAAAAGATAGCTGTGCTCCAGCTTGCAGGTTTTTTGACACTGAGTGTGACCTGGTTGGTGCCTTCTCCGAGTCTTGGAAGCCAACCAATATGGATCCCGCCGGTTGTAGGGTCACAGCTAGTCAATAGCTACAAAGCGTCTGAGGCACCTTATGAGTCTGGCCATCGTGGTGTCGACTACCAGGTCACACTGGGGCAAGGAGTGTTCGCACCCTCGGATGCCACAGTGAGTTTTGTCGGAAAAGTGGTCGACAGGCCAGTTCTTAGTTTGTCGCACGACGGCAATCTTGTTAGCTCGTATGAACCAGTTTGTAGTTCATTGGTTGTAGGTCAAGAAGTAGCAGCTGGGGAATTAGTTGCGGAAGTATGTGAAGCGGATCAGGACTATCTGCAGCACTGCGCAGATACATTCTGTCTTCACTTTTCAACGAGAAAAAACGGTGAATACCTTTCACCTCTTTGGTTCACAGGAGAGCTTGCTCCATCAAAGCTGCTGCCCTGGATCGAGCCAAGCTAAGCCCGCGGGTGAGCCTTTAGGTAACCCTGCTTCAAGCGATCGACAGATACATGCGTGTAAATCTGCGTGGTCGCTAGCGAAGAGTGTCCAAGAAGCTCTTGAACTGCTCGAAGATCTGCGCCGCCATCAAGTAAATGTGTTGCCGCGCTGTGTCTAAGAGCGTGTGGGCCGGCAGCTCCCACCGCTGTGTCCGCCAATAGACCAGCAACGAGAGCGTAAACCTGTCTAACACCAATTCGCTTTCCTCTTGAGCTGATCAACAGCGCATTGCCACTGGTCTCATTCACAAACTGATTTCTTCCCTCGCGAATCCATTTGGCTAGTGCGTCACCGGCAGGATCACTGTAGGGAACCATACGCTGTTTGTTACCTTTACCGGTGACTCGAAGAATCTTTCTACCGTAGTCAATGTCATCAAGGTTTAGACCCACAAGCTCGCTAACTCGAATACCGCTACCGTAAAGAATCTCCACCATCAGCAAATCACTAATCCCGGTTGGATTGTCTATGGTGGCAAGCGGCTCAAGAACATCAAATATTCCAGACATCGCCTCGCGGGATAGAACCTTGGGTAGAGTCCTGGAAGCTTTGGGTGATCGAAGTTTGAGGCCGGGGTCGATTTCAAGTTTCTCGTTCTTGAATAACCAAGCAGTGAATGCTCTTACCGCAGCACTCTTTCGAGCCAAAGTCGTCTTCGCTAAACCCTTTTCGCTAACTCTCCAGAGCCAGTCTCTAACAAGCTCAAGATCGATGTCCTGAATTTCCGATTGCTTCTTTGACTCCATGAATTCGAATAGATCTGTTACATCAGAAATGTATGCCTTTACCGTATTTGGAGAGAAGCCTTTGCCGTTTTCTAGTTCAAGGCTGAACTGATCGCGAAGGTATTCAAGCTCTGTTGGCATATTTCAAAGCGTAATGGAGCGACCCTAAAGAATCTTGAACTACCCTCAGTTGATTCCGAGCTTTCAGTTCTTCCAGAGCCAGGTTTAGCTCAAACAGCGTTAACCCGGCAGCTTTGGCAATTTGCTCGCTGGTTGCTTGCCTGAGGTCTCGAAGTGCATCTTGGGCTCGCACCAACAATTCGGAGCCGTCTTGAGATCTTGCTGGTTCGATAACTTCGGAGGTAATCAATTTGGTGTCAATCAAAGCTTTTGCTTTTCCTTCGGCAATTAGAGAGTTTGTTCCAGCAGAGGCTGCTGATGTCAGTGGACCAGGAACTGCAAACAGTTCCCTATCTAGCTCGATGGCATTATTTGCTGTGCGTATCGAGCCCGAACGAATTCCAGCTTCTATGACCACTGTTGTTGGGGTGAGAGCTGCGATTAATCTGTTGCGTTGCAGAAAGCGCCAACGTGTTGGCGCTACCCCCGGAGCTAGCTCTGCAATCAAAACTCCGTTTCTGGCAATGGCTTGAAATAGCTTTGAATTTGAACTTGGGTATTTGCGATCTAGCCCTCCTGCCATAACCGCAACCGTTGGTAGCGAGTTTCTTAGGCTGTGGCTATGAACGTGACTATCTATTCCGGTGGCTCCCCCGGAGACGGTTAGGCGCTTGTGAAATGCAAGTTCGGAAACTAACTTTGCAGTGACTTTTGCACCGTACTCGGTGCAAGCTCTTGAGCCAACAATTGATACTCCCATGGCCAGGCATCCAAGTAACTTGTAGTTTCCTTGTGCAAAAATGAGCGCTGGCGCGCCCTCTTCTAGATCATTTAATCCGATCGGCCAGTTATTATCGCCTGGAAGTAACAAGGAAAGATCTAGCTGCTTTGCTCTTTGGAGCAAATTCACTACCGACTGCTTAGAAAATCTTGGAAGCCAGCGTTGCCTAGAGTCACTTATTGTTCCTGGTAAATCACCAAAGATATCTGCCAGGTAATCTGCCGCTCTTACTTGATGCAACGCTTCAAGAATTCTCGCAGTCTCAAAGCCATCAATCAGGAGCTGAAGTAATCCTTGTGTTCCCAGCGCTTTGGCTAGCGCTCCTGCCATTCGATCACCTGGCTCAGTAACGATACTGATAGCAGCTGCCGCGACTAGGTCTAAGGCTCGCTTTGTTGAATAGATGCCCTGTTGAAAGCCGTGGGTGAGTTCGTGTAGTTCTAGATCACTGAGGATTGGCATGGAAGAACTATTCCAAGAAGCTAGCTTTGGATGTTTGAAAAAACTAGAGCTGTGGAGAAACTACTCGCCGACGGCCAGTTCTTTAGGTAGTTCGTATGCTTTGCCTGAAAGCTCTTCGACGTTTACGTCTTTAAAGGTAAGAACTCTTACGGACTTGATGAATCTGTCAGTTCGATAAATGTCCCAAACCCAGACGTCACTCATGGTCAGCTCAAAGTAGAAATCATTTGGGGTGTCAACTCTTTTGAGTTCAACATCATTGGCGAGGTAAAACCTGCGCTCAGTCTCAATTACATATTTGAAGGTTCCAACAACATCCCGATATTCGCGGTAAAGCGCGACTTCAGCTTGTCTGTCGTAGTCTTCGTATTCGTTTTCTTCCATCTGGCCTTTATTCTATTCCAGCCCTAGGCCAGAATCCTAGTCAGCCAAGTCACTCGGTGGATATCTGTTGGACCACGGGCCCTCAAGGCAGCGATGTGCGCAGCCGAGGCGTAACCTTTGTGCCCAGCTAGCCCGTAACCCGGGTTTTGCGTATCTAGCTCTTGCATCAGTGAGTCCCGTGTGACCTTGGCCAAGACCGCCGCTGCGGCAACACTCACGCAGTTAGTGTCTGCTTTTACTTGAACCTGAACATCTAGTCCGTAAGACACTTTTCCTAGCCAATTCTGTGATCCATCTAGCAAGATGACTGCGCCATCTTCAGCGATTCTCTTTCGGGTTTTAGCATCCTTGAATAGTTCGTCAAGAGCACTCCCAGCTGCCAGCCGTAAGGCCTCAGAAATTCCAAGTTGGTCAATTTCTTTATTGGAACTAAATCCAACCGCGTAAGAACTGACCCATTCAATAAGTGGCGAAGCGATCTCGCTTCGAGATTTTGGAGTCATTAGCTTCGAGTCCTGCAGCTTCTCTGGCCAAGCTTCCAAAGCAGGATTGGTTTTGTCGATCAGGCTCACACCTACAGCGACTGGGCCTGCTATTGCTCCTCTTCCGACTTCATCGATTCCAATTACGAAGCGGTTACCTCGTTCAAAGATTCGACGCTCAGAATCAAGGCTTGGGAATGTTTTTGAAGACATCGGGGTAGTTATCCAACCAGGCCCAGTTCTCAAATGGCCAGCTAATCACCATAGCTCTGCCAACGACCCAATCTGTTGAAACAAATCCTTTACTTGGAAGATCACCGTGATAGCGAGAGTCCTCGCTATTTCCGCGATTATCTCCCATCACCCAAAGCGATCCAGGAGGCACTTCGATTTCAAACTCAATAGCTGATGGGGGTTGTCCGGCGCTTATGTAGGGCTCGGTTATTGGCACACCGTTGATTGTTAGTTTTCCATCGGCATCGCAGCAGATAACTTTGTCCCCGGCTATGCCGATGACTCTTTTTACTAAGTGCTGCTTGCTATCTGGCGCTGTGATGCCAAAAGCTGAAAGAAACCAATCAACAGAAACAACCAGTGGATCAGTTGGCTCAGACACGTCTGGTCCTAGCCAGCCACCTGGATCTTTGAAAACCACGACGTCACCGCGCTCTATCGGGTACAAAGCCGGAGTTAATTGATTCACGATTATGCGGTCATCAATCTGAAGGGTCTCCAGCATAGAACCGGAGGGGATGAAGAAGGAACGAATGAGGAAGGACTTGATTAGAAGTGAAAGAACTAAGGCAGCACCGATAACAACAACTAGGTCGATAAAGAATGCAACGAATATGTTGGTGCTTTTGCGACGCCGGATACTTCCTCGACTGAGCTTTTTCTTCCTTGGTCGCATTGGATCACCAAGCGATAGCTCTTCACTCAAGCTGAGCGTGTCCCCTTAAGGTCTTTAGACGTTTTCGCGCTTTTCGCGAATCTTTGCCTTCTTGCCCCTTAGATCACGCAAGAAGTAAAGTTTCGCACGGCGAACAGCACCCTTTGAAACTAGCTCAATCTTGTCGATGATTGGAGAGTGGATTGGGAAAGTTCTTTCAACACCAACTTGGAAGCTTACTTTTCTAACTGTAAAAGTTTCGCGAACACCTTCACCAGAACGGCGAATAACGATTCCCTGGAAAACCTGAATACGAGACCTGGAACCTTCAATGATGTTTACGTGAACCTTTACGGTGTCACCGACCCGAAAGTCTGGAACATCAGTTTTTAGTAAGGCTTTGTCTACTGAATCTAAGATGTGCATTTTGTGTCGCTTCCTGTTTTTAGCACGCAGGTCAAAAACGGTTATGTTGGTTTTTTGCTTCGCCCTATCTCCCCTGCGGCAGAGCCCATTACTGGAGGCGAACCTCCATATTGCCACAGTTTCGACCCCTAGGCAATTGGTAACTAATCGATTAGATCTGGCCTGATTCTTCGGGTCTTTTCCATCGCTTGCTCCTTGCGCCACTTAGCAATCTCGGCGTGATTGCCACTTAGTAGCACGTCAGGAACATCCATGCCTCGCCAGCTAGCTGGCTTGGTGTAACTCGGGTATTCCAATAGCCCTTCGCTGTGTGATTCCTCATCCAACGAAAGCGCATTGCCGATAACTCCAGGTATGAGTCTTGCAATCGCTTCGATCATGGCAACCGCGGCAACCTCGCCACCATTCAGCACGTAATCCCCAAGGCTAATTTCGCGCACCTCTGCGCGGCTTTGGGCGTAGTCCAAAACTCTTTGATCAATGCCTTCGTAGCGACCGCAGGCAAAAACTAGATGCTCCTTACTCGAAAGCTCCCTCGCGGTAGCTTGCTTGAACGGAACCCCAGCTGGTGAAGGAAAAATCACAACGCTGTTTTCGGTAAGCACCGAATCCAACGCCAAACCCCAAGGCTCTGGCTTCATGAGCATCCCGGCTCCGCCACCAAATGGGGTGTCATCTACTGTGCGGTGCTTATCCTCGGTGAAAGTTCTTAGATCGTGCGCCTTGAACTGAATAAGTGACTGTTCTTGGGCTTTACCCAGTAACGAAATGTCCAACACTTGAAAAAAGTCAGGAAAAATACTGATGGCATCAATTCTCATCAGAGTCACCACCTGGAAGATTGATCTCAAAAAGGCCGGCCGGAGGGGTTAGAACCACTTGACCTTTTTGAATGTCAACTGAAGGAACAATTTGCTTCACAAAAGGCACCAGCACCTCACCGTTGGAAGTTTCGATTGCCAAAAGATCTTGAGCTGGAAGATGATCTACTCGAATCACTTTTCCAACCACCTCTTTCCCAACTAGCGCCGTCAGGCCAACAAGCTGATGGTCGTACCAAGCTTCAGGATCTTCTGGCAGCTGCTCAAGATCGGTTTCGATAAGCAAGATTGCCTTGACTAGGGTTTCTGCTTGACTGCGGTCTTGAATGCCCTCGAGAAACAAAACTGGGGACTGGTTATAAAAGCGAAGCTCAGCTACCTTGACTGTTTTTCCAAACCATTCGGAGGTTTCTGGAACTTGTAGTTCTAGTTCCTGGCCAGCGCGAAATCTTTGATCTGGGCTGTCGGTATATAGCTCGAGCTTGAGAGCTCCTTTTAGACCATGGGCTTTAACGAGCCTTCCGACTCGTAGCTTGGTCTTACTAGAAGTCACCGTCCACCACATCAACGCGTATTTTCTTGCCATCTGCAAGTGCGTTGACCAAAGTGCGAAGTGCTTTTGCTGTTCTGCCGTTGCGCCCGATTACTCTGCCCAGATCATCTGGGTGAACGTGAATCTCTAGGAGATCTCCTTTAGAGCTGGAGCGTTCAGTTACTGAGGCATCGTCAGGATTGTCGACAATTCCCTTAACTAAGTGCTCGAGTGCAGCGGCCAACATTTTTGATTAGGCCTCTGGCTTTGCTTCTTCAGCTGGAGCTTCTGCTGCAGCTTCCTCGGCAGGAGCTTCGGTAGCTTCCGCTGCCGGAGTCTCTACAACTTCTTCAGCAGCTGGTGCTTCTACAGCGGCTTCAACAACTGCTTCATCAGCGGGTGCTTCGGCGGCAGGTGCTGCTTCGGCGGCAGGAGCTTCGGCTTTGGCCTTCTTGGCAGCAAGTTCTTCTTTAGGAACTAGAACAGCTTTCTTCTTAGTGTCTTTTTCAAACACTGGCTTAGCTGCTTTGACCTGAACGGTGTTCTTGGCATCCTTGTCACCCTTTGACTTCTGGAAGTCTCCGGTGAGCTTAAGAATTACCTCTACCTGCTCGGTTGGTTGTGCACCAACGCCAAGCCAATACTGAGCTCGCTCGGAATCTACTTCAATGAAAGATGGGTTCTCGGTCGGGATGTAGCGACCAATTTCTTCGATGACTCGACCGTCGCGCTTTTTTCTAGAGTCGGCAACGACGATGCGGTAATGAGGCGTACGGAGTTTTCCGAGACGCTTTAGGCGGATTTTTACAGCCACAATGCTCCTGTTATTTGAATTGGGGCGAACAATCAACCGTGAGCGTGGGGGCACACTCGGTAGTCAAGCTCTATGGTTTTGCCTTTTTGGCTCCTGGTTAGAGGGTCAGGTGCCTAGGCAACTTCTCTAGTCTGCCAGAAATGGCCAAAGATAGCTAGTTGCCGATTCCAAAGGCTGATCCAGCACCTGATTCCTGGGACCCTGAGCCATTTGCCCTTGCTTGCTCTTGTGCTGCACGCTTGGCTGGATTACCCGATTTAGAACCGGTTTTTTTCTTGGAGTCCTTGGGTCTTTTGCGAGGAACCACGCCTCCCATACCAGCTGGCATGCCTGGGATCTGAGGTGTACCGCCCTTGGCCACGGTCTTCATCATTTTGGCGGCCTGCTCGAATCTATTCACGAGTGAATTTACGTCCGTAACGCTCATTCCAGAGCCTCTCGCGATTCGCGTTCTTCTTGAGCCATTTAGAACCTTTGGGTTAGTTCTTTCAACCGGGGTCATGGACCGAATAATGGCTTCGGTTCGATCAATTTCTTTTTCATCTATGCTGTCCAGCTGTTGCCTCATCTGGCCTGCCCCTGGCATCATGGCAAGCATTGATTTCAAAGAGCCCATCTTTCGAAGTTGCTGCATCTGTTCCAAAAAGTCTTCTAGTGTGAAATTCTCCTTGGCAAGCTTCTCGGCCATCTCCAATGCGGATTGCTCATCAAACTGCTTTTGGGCTTGTTCGATAAGAGTGAGGATGTCTCCCATGTCCAAGATTCGGGAGGCCATTCGATCTGGATAGAAAGGCTCGAAGGCGTCAAGGGATTCGCCAGTTGAGGAAAAGATGATTGGCTTGCCAGTCACCGAGGCTACGGATAGTGCCGCGCCACCTCGGGCGTCACCATCAAGCTTGGTCAAAACAACTGCCGATATCCCAACGCCATCTTCGAAAGCTTTGGCAACATTTACTGCGTCTTGACCAAGCATGGCGTCAATAACAAACAGTGTCTCGTCTGGCTTGATAGCATCACGAATTTTTTTGGCCTGATTCATCATTTCTTGATCAACGCCGAGGCGGCCAGCGGTATCGACAATCACAACCGTGTTGCCCTTTGATCTAGCGTGAGCAATCGAGTCCTTGGCAACCTTTACGGGGTCCCCAACTCCTGATCCAACCTCGGGTGAGTAAACCTCGACAGACACCTTCTGGCCCAAAACCTTTAGCTGGTCAACAGCGTTGGGCCTTTGCAAGTCAGCGGCGACCAGTAAGGGGTTCTCCCCTTCGCTTTTTAGCCACTTGGCCAGTTTTCCTGCGAGCGTTGTCTTTCCAGAACCCTGTAAACCGGCAAGCATGATCACGGTTGGTGACACCTTGCCGTAGCGAAGCTTTCTTGCTTCGCCGCCAAGAATTTGGATTAGCTCTTCATTGACGATCTGAACTACCTGCTGGGCAGGGTTTAGTGAAGCTGAGACCTCATCGCCGAGTGCTCGCTCACGAATAGCGCTAATGAAGTTCTTGACTACCTCTAGGGCAACGTCGGCTTCCAATAGCGCCTTGCGGATTTCCCTCAGGGTTCCGTCGATGTCGGCGGCACTTAGTCTTCCCTTACCGCGAAGAGCCTTGAAGGTCTCGGCTAAGCGATCCGATAGATTTCCAAACACTTGTTATCTCACTTCCTATTTCTAGGCTAAGCCACTAAACCGTTGGCGAACTCTTCAGGGTCAAAGAAGGCAAAGTCCTCTACCCCTTCGCCAACCCCAACTAACTTGATTGGAATAGCAAGTTCGTTTTGTATGGCTACGACAATTCCGCCCTTCGCCGATCCATCAAGCTTTGTCAGCGCAATTCCAGTTACCGAAATTGCCTCGGCAAAGGCTCTTGCTTGAACGAGACCGTTTTGTCCAGTCGTGGCATCAAGCACCAAAAGAACCTCTGCAATTTCAGCCTGCTTTTCAATCACCCTTCTGATTTTGGAAAGCTCGTCCATCAGGTCTGTCTTGTTCTGCAATCTTCCTGCGGTGTCGATTATCACAACATCTGCTTCATATTGAACCGCATACTCAACTGCCTCAAAAGCCACAGATGCGGGGTCTTGACCTTCGGAACTTGGTCCAACAAGTTTCACACCGGCACGATCTGCCCAGGTTGCGAGTTGATCAACTGCTGCGGCACGAAATGTATCTGCGGCACCAAGGACAACTTTCCAGTTGCCTTGGGTTAACCACGTGGCCAGTTTTCCAATCGTGGTGGTCTTACCCACACCGTTTACACCAACAACCAAAATCACATACGGAAGTTTTCCACTTGTGAGATTCAGCTCCCTGTTCCCAGTAGCTAATTTGTCGCGAATCACTCCAGCAAGAATCGTTTTTAGCTCTGCCTCAGACTGAGCGCCTTGGGTCTTAGCAATCTTTTTCACTTCCAAAACAATCGATTCTGCGGAGTCAACTCCAAAGTCGGCTTGAATCAGGATCTCTTCCAGTTGTTCCAGGCTCTCAAGATCAAACTTGACTCTTGAAAAGAGGCTTCGTATACCGGCTTTCGAATTTCGTTTCGGAAGTTCGGTAGCTACTAAATCTTGGGAATTGGATGCTGCATCCGACTGATTTGCTTCCGCTTTTTCTTCTTCACGTTTTTTACGCCAAAAGAAGATGTTGGACATTAGGCGTCGGCCTTCTCACGCAGTCGCTGACCAACCACAGCAGAAATACCGTCTGACTTCATGGAAACACCATAAAGAGCATCCGCAATTTCCATGGTGCGTTTTTGGTGAGTGATGATGATCAGCTGCGAGTTGGTTCTGAGGTCCTCAAAAATCGAAAGAAGTCTTCCAAGGTTTGCATCATCCAAAGCCGCCTCAACCTCGTCCATTATGTAGAAAGGCGAAGGGCGAGCCTTGAAAATCGAAACCATGAGAGCTACCGCCGCTAGGGATCTTTCACCACCAGATAGCAAGGAGAGTCTTTCAATCTTCTTACCGGCAGGCTTTACGTTAACTTCCAGGCCTGAGGTGAGCAGATTATCTGGATCGGTTAGGAAAATGGATCCAGTTCCGCCTGGGAATAGCACTGGGAAAACTTTTTCGAAAGCCTTCTTGGTGTCCTGGAAGGCGTCACTAAAAATAGTCTGCATTTTCTCATCTAGATCTTGGATGATCTTGATCAAGTCCTTGCGAGTGTCTGTTAGGTCTTGTAATTGATCAGTTAGGAATTTGTGGCGCTGCTCGAGAGCGGAGAATTCCTCTAGTGCGAGTGGGTTTACCCTGCCCAGTTTTTCAAGTAGCTTCTCGGATTCCTTAAGGCGCTGGAATTGCTTCGCGCGGTCAAATACTTCGGGTTCACCATCTTCCTCGTTCGATGGAATCAAGTTCTCTGGGTTGTATTCGGCAAGCAGTGTCGCTTCATCCAGCCCAAGTTCTTCTTGGGCTCTGGTAACCAAGTTCGCAAGGTTTAGACGCTTTTCGTGGTTTTGGAGTTCAATGTCATGAACTGACTGAGTCAAATCCGAAAGTTTTTGTTGAATATCCGCAATTTCGCCTCTCACCTTTGTCAGTTCCTGGAACTGATCGGTGCGCTCGTTCTCAAGCTGGTTGTATCCGCGCTTTGCATCATTGGACCCGTGGGTCACGGCCTCAATCAAATTAGGCAAAACCTTTAGTACTGCTCTTGCGGCGTTAAGCTGCTGCGTTCTTGCCTTGGCCGCGCTAATTGCACCTTCAATGGCTGAGCGGGAAGAATCCAGCTGGAACTTCAAGCTCTCAGACTTCTCGGTTTCAACGCGAAGTCTTTCTTCTCCAGCGCCAAGCTCCACTCTGATCTCAAGCTCCTTGGATCTTTCGAGCTCAAGGGCCTCGACCAAGCGGTCCCTGTCAGAAAGTGCCTGCTCCGGTCTACCCAGGCTCTCAAATTCACGCAGTCTAGACTTGGCAGCTTCTAGCTCCCCTTCTGCTTCTCTAATTGCTGCCTCGTTCGACTCGGCAACAATTCCCAATCGATCAAGCTCGCTCTGCAGTGCCTCAACTTGAACGCGAACCCGACCAAGCTGCTCCGCCTGTGAGGCGAGCTTTGCATCCTGCTCATTAAGTTCGGCTAAGGAAGCCTTGGCTGAATTCTTAGCAGCAAGTTCGTTGGACTTGGCCTGTGCAAGTTCGGCAGCTAGAGTCTCAATACGAGAGCTCAGTCTAGAAAGATCCTTCTCCGCCGCATCTCGCTCGGCTACCAGCTCAAGTTTCGAAGGCTTGCTGGATGAACCGCCACGCAAAACTGCCCTGGTTAGCACGTCACCTTGTTTGGTTATAACTTGCGAGTCAGTTTTCTGTGCCTTGAAAAAGCTCTTCGCGGCCGATAGGTCCTCGACAATGACTACCTGCGACAGTAGCTTCAAAATTCCATCAGGAGCGCTGACAACTTCAGATGCAACTTTTGAGCCTGGAACCAAGTTCTTGCTCGCAGCATCAGAGCGCAGGTCGACATCAGCGATGATTATTTCAACTCGACCACCATCGGTTTTCTTTAGATGTTCAAGTGC
>WLDW01000109.1 GCA_009704605.1 Actinomycetota bacterium | reverse complement strand
TCGACGAGAGCATTCTTCGCCAGAAGGTCGAAGCCGCACTAGCTCAGAAGAACCAATTGCTTTCCAAGGTATATAACCGCGCGGGTATCAAGGCCGAGGAGATTGTTCGCGAACTACTTAGCTACACCGAGCGTCTTGCCCCAATGGTTTCTGATACCGCACTAGATCTTCACCTAGCTCTAGAAGCGGGCAAGACCGTTTTGCTTGAAGGTGGTCAGGGAACACTTCTGGATGTTGACCACGGTACGTATCCATTCGTAACCTCCAGCTCGCCGATTGCGGGTGGAGCAACTATTGGTTCTGGAATTGGCCCAACCAAGATTGATTCGGTTATTGGAATTCTTAAGGCCTACACAACCCGCGTTGGGTCAGGACCTTTCCCAACAGAATTGTTTGACCAGTGGGGCGAATTCTTGCGCGAGAAGGGTTTCGAGTTTGGAACCACAACCGGAAGAGAGCGTCGCTGCGGTTGGTTTGATGCACCGGTTGCAAAGTTTGCAACCAGAATCAATGGACTAACTGATATCTTCTTGACCAAGCTTGATGTCTTGACTGGCATCAAAGAGATACCTGTTTGCGTAGCTTATGAAGTAGATGGCGTTCGAACCGAAGAGATTCCAGTTTCCCAGTCTGATTTCCACCACGCTAAGCCAATCTACGAGAACTATCCGGGTTGGGATGAAGACATCACAGGAGCTAAGACCTTTGAAGATCTTCCAAAGAATGCCAAAGACTACGTTCTAGCACTAGAGAAACTTTCTGGAACCAGAATCTCCGCGATTGGTGTTGGTCCTGATCGCAACGCAACAATTGTTCGCCATGATTTATTGCGCGCCTAAGGTTTGAAGACAAGCGGATATACCGCATCTAACCAAATACTGTTTTGGCCATCGGCTGCCGAAAAGTAAATAGCTGCATCAGCTTTTGCGTAGCCACCGTTTTGAAGCAAGAACTTATAAACAACCGCTGATTTGTCTTCTGGAACGTATCCAAGCTTTAGCCCAGAGACAAATACCGCTACTGCGGTTTTACTGCTCCTGTTTCCAGGATCAACAATCAAAGTTGCAACGTCATCCCAATCTCTGCCGTCAATTAGGCCAACGTTTTTCTGGAGAGCAGAAAAGTTTGGCGCGTAAAACGTTTCTCCAACCACTTCAAAGCTGAAACTTTCGTCTCCAAGAAGTTCCCGGGCGGAGCTTGCGGTCATTGAACGGTTTGCGTCCAGAATGTTTGGAAGCGGCTTATCGCAAACCACTTTTAGAGTGTCGGCTTCAAGCGCGGACTTTCTGGCTTTCGATAGGACTACTCCAAGAGCAATTAGTCCACCAAAGACCAGAAGTAGCCAAGGAGCTGCTTGGAAGAACTGCGCGGCAAGGGCGAAAATCACTACCCAAGCAATGATCCCCATACATGTGCGCATGTTTTCCAATCTAGGCCACGGGTAGGACAAATTCTTGGTTAACTTGTCTTGTGACCAGTTCTGAGTACGCAACCGAACCCGGCGAGAACGATGAAGCCATCGATCGTTGGGGCTCTGCAACTTTAGGTCAAGACCCACTTCTTGCAAGCTTCACACTGGAGCCATATTCTGCTGTCCGACCTCATGTTCCGTTCTACAGGTTTTTTCATTACCCAGATATTTTGGACTTTCGAGCAAACGGTTTCGAAGTGGATCACTTTGTGGAAATTTTCGACTCCCTCGACGAAGCAAGATACTCTCAGGCACTCCAGGTTCACAAGCTGCTTCGCCAACGTGGTGGAAACCTAATTTGGAATGCAAGACGAGCTAGGGAAATAGAGTTTTCAGTCAGAGCGTCTTTACATAGATTTGGTATTTCCGATGTTCCGAGTTTGCTGAGAAAAATGCTTGGTAGGGCATTTCCTGATGAATCAATTAGTAGCCTTTCCGTAGACCTAATCAACGTCTACTTCTGGGCATGTCTTGCACTAGTTGCAAGAAGGTATTCCTGGAAAGAACCCGCACTTGAAAGATACGCCGACTACCTGGAACTGCCACTGCTGATTTCAGGTCTACTGCCAGAGAAGGAACAAAATGCTGCTTAGAAACCTTGCCATTATTTCAGCCGGAACGCTGCTGCTAACAGGCTGCTCGAGTCTAAGCTTGCCCGATGAGGCGGATGCGCCAGCCTGTGAAGCCATGAGCGCAGTTCTATCTTCAAAACTTGAAACCTTACCTAGCGGTGGCTTTGATGCTATTGCCCTATCGAATTCGATATCTATCGATGTGCTCTCAGTGGCCCCTGAAGGGTTCCAAGCCAACATCCAAAAAGTTGCTGACGCTTTGGCTACCGACCCAATTAGTGCAACAGAAGTTGCGGCTGCCGCATCCGAGATCGCAATTCGTTGTGCACTAGTCGGAGTGAATCTAGAGTTTCCGAACCCTCAGGAGTTTCTAGGCGGTTAGCCAAACAAGTTAGGCAGGGTGTTGACCCAAGGAGCTCGAAGATCGCTGAGCTTCCAAGTGGCTAAATCTTGAATTGCAAGCTGGTCTGTGTCGTCAGTGACACCTATACGAAGAACTGGTATTCCCCTAGCCTCACAAAGACCGACAAACTTCACGTCATCTTCGCGACCTACGCTAACTAGAACTCTTCCGGTTGATTCCGAGAACAGCGCCGCGGTGCGATCAACCCCGTCTCGTTCGCAAATCTCGGTGAGCCACACCCTGGCTCCCATGTTAAATCGAAGCACTGATTCAGTCAAAGCCTGAGCAAGACCACCTTCTGAAAGGTCCATCGCAGATGCAATCAAACCTTGCAAGCTTGCGCCATGCAACAGTTCTGCAAGTTTCTTTTCGTAAGACAGATCAACCTTTGGAGGGTGACCACCAAGGTGTGAGTGAACCACATCGGCCCAAACGGAACCATCGAGCTCATCTTTTGTAACACCAAGTAGATAAAGATTGTTACCATCGTCTTGCCAGCCCGAAGGAACTCTTCTGGCAACATCGTCAATTACACCAAGTACTCCAACAACAGGTGTTGGGTAAATAGCAACATCTCCGGTCTGGTTATAGAAACTTACGTTTCCACCAGTTACTGGTATTCCAAGCTCTAGACAGCCATCAGCCAAACCGGTAGTTGCCTGCTTAAACTGCCACATCACACCAGAGTTCTCAGGCGATCCAAAGTTCAAACAATTAGTAACGGCAATAGGAACTGCACCGCTAGTTGCAACGTTTCGGTAGGCCTCAGCAAGTGCGAGCTTGGCACCTTCGTATGGATCCAATTGACAGTAGCGCCCATTGGCATCAGTAGAAATTGCAACTCCTAAGCCGCTAGTTTCTGAAACTCGAATCATGCCGGCACCGTCTGGATATGCCAGCGCGGTGTTACCTCCCACATACCTGTCGTACTGGCCAGTAATCCAGGACTTATCCGCTTGGTTGGGGCTAGAAACAATTTGAATGAATTGGCTAGCTAGATCAGAAGAGTTTCCGTTTGCTCTAGCAAGTTTTCTTGAAGCACCCGTGTCTTCATTAAGCGGTTTCTGGAAATTTGGTTTCTTGACTGGCCTTTCATAGACCGGACCGTCGTGGGCCACGGTGCGAGGAGGCACGTTGACGATTTCTTCTTTGCCCCAATTAATGTGCAGGCGGTCTTTCTTGATCACCTTTCCAAGTACCGAGTACTCAACTTCGTGGTGATCAACAATTTTCTTAAACCTCTTTAGATGCTTTTTCGGAACGATTGCCATCATTCGTTCTTGAGATTCACTCATTAGTATTTCTTCTGGAGTAAGCGACTCATCGCGAAGCAATACGTTCTTAAGTTGCACCTTCATGCCACGTCCACCGTTAGAAGCTAGCTCACTGGTTGCGCAGGATAATCCAGCACCACCCAAGTCTTGAATTCCGGCGACAACCCCT
>WLDW01000108.1 GCA_009704605.1 Actinomycetota bacterium | reverse complement strand
GCTCCGAAACTCCGGCCTCGATAGCTCCAGCTACCACGTCAAGAAGAGCTGCCTCACCGGCTTTGTGCCCTTCGACTCTTGGAAGTCCTCGCTTATTTGCCCAGCGGCCATTTCCATCCATCACGATTGCGATGTGCTTTGGAACCTGAGAAAACTTAGGGACCTTGATGCCCTTTTTTGCTACTGGCTGAAACTCCATCATGCTCTTTCGACGTGGGGCATTGATTTAAGACCGCGTTCAATATGCCACTGACTATACGCAGCTACGATACCCGATGCGTTTGCTCTGGCGCCCGGTACGGAATTTTCCGCAAGTTCCCAGTCCCCAGATAGCAAGGCACCAAGTAGTGCAGTGGTCTCAAGAGATAGTGAAATGGCACCAATTGGCTTGCACTCGGCACAAACCACAGAACCTACCTGCATAACAAAAGCGGTGTGTGGGCCCTTGGCGTCACAGCGTGCACAGTCATCAAAGCTTGGCGCCCAACCTGCTATAGCTAATGCGCGCAACAGGTAAGAATCCAAAATCAGCGATGAGTCATGCTCTTTGGTTGCAAGAGAGCGAAGTGCACCGACCAGTAAAAGATACTGCTGCGGTGAAGACTCTTCCATGGTCAGTCGCTCGGCTGCTTCAACCATGGCGTTGGCTGCTGTAAAGGCGGCGTAGTCGTCGATGATTGCTCCGCCGTAGGAACCGATTGTTTCAACCTGGTTTACGATGTCCAGATTCTTACCCTCGTAAAACTGTGCATCGACAACCATAAATGGCTCTAGCCTGGAACCGAACTTGGAGGCGGTGCGCCGAACTCCTTTTGCAACGGCTCTGATTTGGCCGCGGTGCCGCGATAGCAAAGTGACGATGCGGTCAGCTTCGCCTAGCTTGTGAGTTCGAAGCACAACGGCTTCATCGCTATAAACGGGCACTAGACCAGTATCTAACGAGCCAAGGACGAACCTCTGCTCTCAAGCACGTATGGCGCGATTTACTCCCGAAATAACTGCCTTGAGCGAAGAAGTTGCGATGTCAGAATCGATTCCCACTCCCCAAAGAGTCTTACCGGCAACATCGAGCTCGATGTACGACGCGGCCTGAGCGTCTCCCCCGGCGCTCATGGTGTGCTCGATGTAGTCAAGCAATCTGGTCTCAACACCCTGTGCACCAAGGATTGCCAAGAAGGCAGAGAT
Organism: Actinomycetota bacterium; assembly: GCA_009704605.1. Classification (GTDB taxonomy): domain Bacteria; phylum Actinomycetota; class Actinomycetes; order Actinomycetales; family Microbacteriaceae; genus Rhodoluna. The sequence continues at coordinate 2,732 of WLDW01000108.1, read as the reverse complement.
TGGTCCATTTCCGGTCCCAGAAGCTTCGACCTCTTTGTCACCATCGCGCAAAACAATCTGAAGTTTTAGCTCGCCGTCCATTTCGCTTTCGGTTTTCATGCGCTTTAGTTCAAAGCGGCCCCACTTAAGCTCGGATTTTTCTATTGGAGCAGGTAGGTACTCGTCTTGGAAAATTTCCCAAAGCTTCTCAGAGCTAACTTCGCCACCTTCGCTATCGGTAAGACCCTGCACCACTCGAGAGAATTCAATCTGGAGCTTTCTTGGAAGATCCAGTGAGTGGTCAGATTTCAATAGGTAGGCAACACCTCCCTTACCGGACTGAGAGTTAACGCGAATAACCGCCTCGTAGCTTCTTCCAACATCCATCGGATCAATTGGAAGATATGGCACTGCCCACTCAAGCTCAGAGATATTTTTTCCTGCTTCGGTAGCGGTTTTCTGCATAGCCTCAAAGCCTTTTTTGATGGCGTCTTGGTGCGAGCCTGAAAATGCGGTGTAAACCAAGTCCCCGCCGTATGGTGAGCGCTCTGCAACCGGAAGCTGGTTACAGTACTCGACGGTGCGCTTGATCTCGTCGATGTCGCCAAAATCAATTTGCGGATCAATTCCCTGCGAAAACAAGTTCAGTCCAAGAGTCACCAGATCAACGTTTCCGGTTCTCTCCCCATTTCCAAACAGGCAACCCTCAATGCGGTCGGCCCCGGCCATGTAGCCAAGCTCGGCAGCCGCAATAGCGGTTCCTCGGTCGTTGTGCGGGTGCAGCGACAAAATAACGCTCTCGCGCTTGGCAAGTCTTCTGCTCATCCACTCGATTGAATCCGCGTAAACATTCGGTGTTGTCATCTCAACGGTCGCAGGAAGGTTGATTACCATCTTCCGATCTGGAGTTGGATCAATTTCTTCAATTACCGCGTTGCAAACCTCGAGTGCGTACTCCAATTCGGTTCCGGTATAGCTTTCTGGTGAGTACTCGTAATAGACATTGGTTCCTGGAAGCATGTGCTCTAGTGATTTGCACTTCTTAGCCGCGTCCAAGGCAATTTTCTTGATCCCGTCTTTGTCCTGATTGAAGACAACTCTTCGCTGCAGAACAGAAGTCGAGTTATAGAAGTGCACAATTACGTTTTTGGCTCCAACAAGCGACTCATAAGTTCGTTCAATTAGGTGATCCCTTGCCTGAGTCAAAACCTGAATCGTGACATCATCTGGGATGTGAGCATCGTTTATAAGCACTCGAACAAAGTCAAAGTCGGTCTGACTGGCCGAAGGAAAACCAACTTCAATCTCTTTGTATCCCATGCGAACCAGCAGTTGGAACATCTTTAGTTTGCGCTCTGGCGACATTGGATCAATTAGGGCCTGATTACCGTCTCGAAGATCGACCGCACACCAGCGTGGCGTTTTTTCTATGCGCTTGGTTGGCCAGGTGCGATCCGGGAGCTCAAATTTGATTTGCTCGTGAAAAGGCTTATATCGATGCACCGGCATCGAAGAAGGTTTTTGGTTGTTTTGCAATTGTGTTCTCCTAAAGATGGTCTGAGTCGGCTATAACAAAGCTCCGCGACGAGGAAGGCCGTTTAGTAGGCCTCGCCGCGGCCACTAAGTAGTAGCTCAGAGAACACAAAAAGAGGCTAACACTTAAAAGCCCAATTTTCCTAGCTGCTTTGGATCTCGCTGCCACTCGTGAGCAATCTTCACTCTGAGGCTTAGAAATACTGGCCCTCCGATAAGGGCTTCTATTTCCTTACGGGCTCTGGTTCCCACGTCTTTTAGGCGCGAACCGCCCTTGCCAAGAACAATGCCTTTTTGACTGTCACGTTCAACAAATATGTTGGCGTGAATGTCAGTTAGCTCAGAGTTCTCTCGTTTTTTCATCTCGTCCATGGTTACTGCTAGTGAGTGCGGCAGCTCGTGACGAACCCCTTCCAAGGATGCTTCTCGAATCAGTTCACAGATTCGCGATTCAATTGATTCGTCAGTGATTGTCTCTTTGGGGTAAAGCTCTTCAGATAGTGGCATCAGGCCAACAAGTAATTGAGCTAATTCATCAAGCTGGGAACCAGCGATGGCAGATACTGGGATGATTTCGCTCCAGTCGCGAAGTTTAGATACCTCGAGCAGTTGATTCGCTAGTTCTTCTCTGGAAACTGTTTCGCTCTTAGTTACAATCGCAACGCACTTTGCCTTTGGAAAGCTACTTAGCTGTTCGTTTATGAACTTGTCTCCTGGGCCGATTTTGTCGCCAGCGGGGAAACACATACCTATTACGTCCACCGCGCCAAGAGTTGAGGCAACTAGGTCATTAAGCCTTTCACCAAGTAAGGTCCTCGGGCGATGAAGACCAGGAGTGTCAACAATTATTAGTTGACCGGAATTGAGATGAGCAATGCCCCGAATGGCTTTTCTGGTGGTTTGCGGTTTGTCACTCGTGATAGCTATCTTTTCGCCAACCAGGGCGTTTGTGAGAGTTGACTTTCCGACATTGGGTCGACCAACGAAGGTCACAAACCCAGCGCGAAATTCACTACTCATCAGTTGACTGTTCCTCAGGTTCCTTTTCAGCAAGCACTCGAACTAAGACGGTTACAAGTCTCTTGGCCCGGCCCTCAACTCTATCGGCAGTAAGTTCTAGGTTGTTGATCACAATCTGATCACCAAGTTTTGGAAGAGCTCCCAGGCTCTTGGTTAGCCAACCACCAACGGAATCAACGTCATCATCTTCTAGCTCGATT
>WLDW01000107.1 GCA_009704605.1 Actinomycetota bacterium | reverse complement strand
GTTTTATTGCTTTCGATAAAGAACCAGGCACCAAGCACTGATCCAAGGACGACAAGAGCGGATAGAGCAATAGAGATTGGGCTCTTGCCACCTGGCTGGATTCTAAGTATCTTCACGAGTTGAATTCCGTTCTATTGATTACGCTTGGGGAAATCTCTAGGTAACTAATTACCTGGAGTGGAATCATGGGCAGTTGGTAGCTATTGGTTGCGACCAGTCCCCTTGTTGCGCCCAACACAACCAAGCTCACTTTCTTGCGGGGATCATTTTGAAAGCAAATGGTTGCTGGGGCGGGAAGAGGGATTAGACCAAGCAGCTCACCCGCAGCTTTGCGGGTCCAAGTAATCTCAGCTGAGCAATCAGGGGTGTGGGTCTGAAACCTAAGTGCCATAACTTGATTTAGTCGAATCAGGCTCCAGCTCAATTTGTCTTCGAGTAGCCCAAATACAAAGGACCGGCTAATTCTTACTTGCGTCAGCTCGCGAGTGAGACCATTGGCTAATTCGACTTGAAGGCAATTGGCACCTATGGGGACCAGCGGCGAATGTACATGGTAGTTTCGAACCTCAGGTTCGAAGTTGGTGAGTGTGGTCATGCCAACATCATTTCGCACCTGCCGACATTGCTAAATAGTTATACACAAGTGATTAACGCCAGCTAAATGCGCAAGCTTATTCAATTACCCTGAAGCCACTCAAATTGAGTTTGGCTAATAAGGGAGTGAAGTGAAGAAACCAGATATTCGAATTGATAGCACTATTCACTCGAGGGGGTATGAGAACCAAAGACACCTTGAGTTTGGGCCTGATTTACCAGAAACCCAGCCGCTTAGGCGGCCCCAGATTTTTATTGCGGCTATTGCAACGGCAGTCAACGAGGTGATTTCGGGGGTCCGGTCGGTTGATCAATTACAAAACGTTTTGAACGAACATGTCTATGAGTCCCTAAAACGAAGAGCTGTTTCCAGGGCCCAGTATCGCTTGGCTCACGGAAGAAAACCCCAGGTTCAACCTACTGATGTGGTGCGCGTTAGATACCAATACCCGAGCGCGGGGGTAATCGAATCGGTAGTGGTTCTAAGCTCTGGCAGAAGATCTAAAGCTGTTGCGATCCGTCTAGAAGGTGTCCATAACATCTGGAGAGCCACCAATATTGGGTTTATCTAGCCTTTGAAAAAGGAGCTTCCCTTTTCGGGTTTGCCTGATTTTTTGGCCTGAGCTTGCTTTCTGGCAGCCGCCCTATTCAACGGGGCTCTTTCAATAGCTGGCTCTGAGTCTTCTTTTGGAGCTCCGGGAGCGCTGTAGCTTAGGTTGGCCTGCGGTCTAATCTGATCAACCGGTGACTGGTTCACGCTGACTTCTACGTTGAATAGATAAGTGATAACTTCCTCGCGGATAGATCCCATCATCTGCTGGAACATTACGAAACCCTCGCGCTGATATTCAACCAGTGGGTCACGCTGGGCCATGGCACGCAAACCGATACCTTCTTTTAGGTAGTCCATCTCATACAGGTGATCGCGCCACTTTCTGTCAATAACCGATAGAACTACGCGCCTTTCAAGCTCGCGCATGCCTTGCTCACCAATTGATTCACTGCGCTTTCTGTAAGCGATCTTGGCATCGCTGATAATTTCCTTGGAAAGGAAGTTAGCGGTCAGTCTCGAAACGCTTCCTGCTTCGGCAAGAACTTCATCGATCTCAAGCGAAATTGGGTAAACAGCCTTGAGGTCTGTCCACAGAGTCTTTAGGCTCGCCGAGACATCTTCCTTAGTGGCAAGGGTTGACTCAACAAGATACGTAATGGTGTCTTCTAAGAATTGATCAATCCGGGTTGCTATCTCATCGCCTTCGAGAACTCGCCTGCGGTCGCCATAGATTGCTTCACGCTGGCGGTTTAGCACATCGTCATACTTCAAAACGTTTTTTCTAATCTCTGCGTTTCTGCCTTCAACTTGCGACTGTGCACTAGCGATTGCCCTGGAGACAACCTTGGATTCGATTGCAGTATCGTCTGGTACACCGGATCGATTCATCAAGGCAGAAGCTGCTCCGGAGTTGAACAGTCTCATAAGGTCATCAGTCAATGAAAGGTAGAACCTGGATTCTCCAACGTCACCTTGACGACCGGAACGACCACGAAGCTGGTTATCGATTCGCCTGGATTCGTGGCGTTCAGTGCCAAGCACATACAACCCGCCAACCGATAGAACCTTCTCGGCTTCCACGGCCACTTCTTGCTTGATCTTTTCAAACTCGGCCGCCCACGCGGTTTCGTATTCTTCTGGGCTTTCCTCGGAACTTAGACCCTTCTTAGCTAGAGCCTCGACGGTTAGAAACTCGGCGTTTCCTCCAAGCATGATGTCAGTTCCACGCCCGGCCATGTTGGTGGCCACGGTTACTGAGCCAAAGCGTCCGGCCATTGCAATAATGGATGCCTCGCGGGCGTTGTTCTTAGCGTTTAGAACTTCATGCCTTATTCCGCGCTTAGCAAGCAGCACCGATAGATACTCGCTTTTTTCTACGCTGGTGGTTCCAACCAGTACTGGCTGACCCTTGCCGTGACGCTCGACGATATCTTCAACAACCATGTTGAATTTAACTTCTTCGTTTTTGTAGATCAGGTCTGACTGGTCTTTTCTAACCATTGGCTTGTTGGTTGGAATTGGGATGACACCAAGTTTGTAGGTGGCCATAAACTCCGCAGCTTCGGTTGCCGCGGTACCGGTCATACCGGCTAGCTTGCTGTAAAGACGGAAGAAGTTCTGCAGGGTAACTGTTGCCAGGGTCTGGTTCTCAGCTTTTACCTCAACACCTTCCTTAGCTTCAATTGCCTGGTGGATTCCCTCGTTGTATCTTCTGCCCTGAAGGATTCTTCCGGTGTGCTCGTCAACAATTAGCACTTCGCCCTTGATAACGACGTAGTCCTTGTCTTTTTTGAAAAGAGCCTTGGCGCGGATCGAGTTATTCAAAAAGGAAATCAATGGTGTGTTGGTTGATTCGTATAGATTGTCAATTCCCAAGTAATCTTCGACCTTGGTAATTCCAGGTTCCAAAATTCCCACGGTGCGCTTTTTCTCATCTACTTCGTAATCGACTACCGGCTGAAGCTTCTGAGCAATTTTGGCAAATTCAGTAAACCAGCGGTTTGCTTCGCCCGAGGAAGGTCCAGAAATAATCAGCGGAGTTCTTGCCTCGTCGATCAAGATCGAGTCAACCTCGTCCACGATGGCAAAGAAATGCCCACGCTGCACCAGGTCCGCTTTTTGCCAGGCCATGTTATCGCGCAGGTAGTCAAAGCCAAACTCGTTGTTGGTTCCATAGGTAATGTCGGCTAGATACTGTTCACGACGAACAGCAGGTTCCTGGCCGGATGTAATGCAACCGGTAGTCATTCCAAGGGCTCTAAAGACTCGACTCATGAGCTCACTCTGGTAGCTAGCTAGGTAGTCGTTTACGGTCACAACGTGAACACCGCGACCAGCGATGGCATTTAGATAAGCGGGCAAAGTTGCAACCAGGGTCTTACCTTCACCGGTTTTCATCTCAGCAATGTTGCCAAGGTGTAGTGCGACACCACCCATAATCTGAACATCGAATGGCCTAAGGCCAATGGTTCTGGTGGCGGCTTCGCGAACAGCTGCGAAAGCTTCTGGAAGTAGATCATCCAGGCTCTCGCCCTTGGTAAATCTCTCTCTTAGAGAAGTAGTCTCGTGCCTAAGTTCCTCGTCGCTAAGCTGCTGAAAGTCTGGCTCTAGAGCGTTGACGGCCTTGGTCAGAGCCTTCAGCTTTGCTAGGGTCTTGCCTTCTCCGGCACGAAGAACTTTGTCAAAAATTGACGCCAAAATGCGCTCCAAATCAATTGGGAAGTAATTACCTTCAATCTTAGAGCCTTGGCTAGCTCGCAGCCCAGGCGCTGAAGTT
>WLDW01000106.1 GCA_009704605.1 Actinomycetota bacterium | reverse complement strand
GGTAATCTTCGACCTTGGTAATTCCAGGTTCCAAAATTCCCACGGTGCGCTTTTTCTCATCCACTTCGTAATCAACTACCGGCTGAAGCTTCTGAGCAATTTTTGCAAATTCAGTAAACCAGCGGTTTGCTTCGCCCGAGGAAGGTCCAGAAATAATCAGCGGAGTTCTAGCCTCGTCGATCAAGATCGAGTCAACCTCGTCCACGATGGCAAAGAAATGCCCACGCTGCACTAGGTCCGCTTTTTGCCAGGCCATGTTATCGCGCAGGTAGTCAAAGCCAAACTCGTTGTTGGTTCCATAGGTTATATCCGCCAGATACTGTTCACGACGAACAGCAGGCTCCTGGCCGGATGTGATGCAACCGGTAGTCATTCCAAGGGCCCTAAAGACTCGACTCATGAGCTCACTCTGGTAGCTAGCTAAGTAGTCGTTTACGGTGACAACGTGAACACCGCGACCGGCAATGGCATTTAGATAAGCAGGCAAAGTTGCAACCAGGGTCTTACCTTCACCGGTTTTCATCTCAGCAATGTTGCCAAGGTGTAGGGCGGCACCACCCATAATCTGCACATCGAAAGGTCTTAGTCCAATAGTTCTGGTGGCGGCTTCGCGGACAGCTGCGAAAGCTTCTGGGAGCAAATCATCCAGGCTCTCGCCCTTGGCAAATCTCTCTCTTAGAGAAGTAGTCTCGTGCCTAAGCTCCTCGTCGCTAAGCTGCTGAAAGTCTGGTTCTAGAGCGTTGACGGCCTTGGTCAGAGCCTTGAGCTTTGCTAGGGTCTTGCCTTCACCGGCACGAAGAACTTTGTCAAAAATTGACGCCAAAATGCGCTCCAAATCAATTGGGAAGTAATTACCTTCAATCTTAGAGCCTTGGCTAGCTCGTGGCCCAGGCGCTGAAATTAGCCCTTCGAATAGCTAATTGCCAGCACTCCAGCCAGAGTTGCTCCCCCCAACCTAAGCACCCTCGCCGCCTCGAGGGCGGTGGCCCCGGTGGTTACAACATCGTCCAAGAGGTAGCAAACTCTTCCCGTTACCGATTGATTTAGCTCCATGCTGAAAGAAAGGTTTGCTATTCGCTCTGGCTCAGTGAGGCCAACTTGATCTTTCACGGGGCGAGAAAACCTCAGGCAATTCAGAACCGAGAAGCTTGAGTGTTTACTGGCCACCCCTTGCGCCAAAAGCAGCATTGGGTGGAAGCCTCGCTTAGAAAAGTTCTCAAAGCTGCTTGGTGCCGGCACAAGATACCGCCTTGATTCACTCGGAGGTAATTTCTCAATAATCGGTCTAAGCATTTGAGCTAGTTCTGCGACAAGTGCAAACTGTCCTTTGTCCTTGAGCGAGACTAGTAACTTGGATGTTTCGTTGCTGTATTTGGTCACTGTGTAAACTGCAAGCCCTGACAAGGCAAATTCTCTTGGTTCAATCCAAAGCAGATTCTTGCACTCTTCGCATAAGTTTTTTCCCGCTCGATCACAGACCGCACACCGCGAGGGGAAAATCAGATCAACAAGAGAACTTGTAAGCACCGGTCAATGCTGGCCAAAAAATCCAATCGAAAACAACAGAGAACAAAACTGTTGAAAACTATTTCAGCAAAGCAATTGCTGAAACCGAGGAAGCGATCGAGGCCCAGAAGGAACCCCTAAAGGCAAATAGCTCTCCGGTACTTTTTAGCAAGTACATAGCCGAGCCATCGCCTAGGGCAACTAGTGACCTAGCGTCCGCTAAGCCCTGAACTAATCTTGTGCCACCACCAATTTCAACTAAAGCGACGTTTGACGAATCTGACTTTGAAGTGAGAATTGAAAGCGTGACCTGGTCAAACCAACTCACCAAAGTTGGATTTGAAAGCTCAGCGGCCAAAGCTATGGGCGAAGCAAGCTCAATTGGCATTCCGGACTGGTTTCTAATCACGCTAGTAAGAAGCACCTGATTGGTAGCACCACGATCAACAATCAGTGCCGCTCTGGATCCTTCCGGAGAGAGGGCAAATGCGGTAATTCTCTGTCCGCTAAGCCAGGAGGTAACCACTGGTTTGGAATCCACCGAGACTTGAGAACCAGAAACGAGCCAGAGTTTGCCAAGCGGGTCATAGTGAAGTGCCGTCAGGTTGGTCCTGGCATCGAGCAACTTAACTGCTGACCCGGGGTTATCAAGCGCTGTCTCAAAGACTCCAGCGCTGGTGAAGGAGGCGATTTTTGAGGCCGAAGTAGAAAGAGCCAGGTTGGTAACTTCTCTTGAACCAAAAAACGATAAGCCAGCTGGAATCTCATCTGAAGCTGCGCCTGAAACAGCTTTGAGCCCATCTTCACCCAAGGCCACCATGGTGCCGTTGGGTCCGAAGCTCACGGCAAGTTCGCTATCGGGGATATCTTGAGCGGAGCGCTCAATTGAGATGGCCACTTCTGTGATAGTTGGAAGCTGTGAAAGGGTTGCAACCAGTTGCGCTTTCATGAGCGAACGATCGGACAAACTTGCAACTAGCGCTCGTGCACTTAGATCAACTAGTGCTACTTCTTCCTGAACAGTAACCGCATCCAAAGACAAAACCGTTCCAGTAGGAATAGCCGAAACCACCGCGGGCTTGAGCCAATCTGATGGTCCCGCTAGCAAAGCATTGACCAACTTGGTTCCGGTAGCAGGGTTTGCTGGAAACCACCTCAGTTCTGGAACAAGTGCTGATTTGGCATGATCTAGGAAATAAACTGCGTAACTTCTAAAGACCACATCAAATACCGGGCGAATCACGATTGTGACATCGGGTCCACTACTTATACGAATCTGTCCCGCTTGCTCACTGAAGGTGTATTCCAAAGTCCTGGTCGACCCTGCAGGAAGTGTTTCATACCTGCCATTGGCATCCACCCTGGCGGTTACCTCAACTTCAACAAAAGCGATTCCCGAATCGGTCAAAGTAACTTGCGGTGTAGATTTTTGAATCAACAATTCTTGGTTGGGGTTCCAGGTGGCTCGAATAGATTCACTTAGATACTCTCTTGCGATTGCATAGTCATTTTGGGGAGCAGTTCCTGCCGCTAGAAAACCAGCCAAAATTTCTGTTTCACTCGATCCATCAACTGGGGTGGCAGGTGAATAGTAAAACGAGGTGGAATCAGTAGGTGGTTCAAGGTCTGGTCCAATTCTGACCGGACCTGAAACCGGTAATGTCGCACAACCAGTCAGACTTGCCAGGAGCAATACCGCTAAGAATTTGCGCTTCATCGATCCTCGCTTGGCCCAGGCTTTGCCTGCGCTGCACTAGGAAGATCAAGCGGAGATTGGGTTATTTGCCCACCCTGGACCTTGGGAAGAGTCAGCCTAAAACTGGAACCTGCATTGGGTTTGGCCCAAACATCTAGGGATCCACCGTGTAACAAGGTGTCCTCTAGGGAAATGGCCAAGCCTAATCCGGTGCCGCCACTGGTTCGCTTTCTAGCTGGGTCCGCTCTCCAGAAGCGATCAAAGACCCTGGCTAGTTCGGCCTCGGTCATACCAACACCATTGTCGGTCACCGAAACTGCAACTGCTGCATCGTTCATGCCAACGGCAACCTGAATAGGTTTACCTTCGCCGTGTTCAATTGCGTTGGCCAATAGGTTTCTAAGCAGGCGTTCGATTCTGCGTGAATCAAATTCAGCCATTACTTCACCATCTGGAACTTGAATCTCGATTGCACTTCCGCGCTTTAGTGCGAGCGGGTCAATTGAGGCAACGGAAGATCTAACGACTTGATTGAGGTCGTAAATTTCTAACTCTGCTCGAACCGCACCCGCGTCATACCTAGAGATCTCCAACAGGTCATTCAACAGCACTTCGAATCTTTCGATTTGACCTTGCATGATCTCAGCAGATCTTTTGAGAGACGGGTCAAGATCCTGCCTAGATTCAAAAATCAAGTCACCGGCAAGTTTTATGGTGGTAAGCG
>WLDW01000105.1 GCA_009704605.1 Actinomycetota bacterium | reverse complement strand
TGAATAGCAACCAGGCGGCAAAAATGAAAAGGAGTGATCTGACCATGGTTTAACTCTAAGCCAGATACAAACTTAGAATGAAACTATGAAAAATCCTTGGATAGTCTTCATCGCTGCTCGATTGGGTCTATTCGCAGGTTTCTTGGCGATTTTCCTTGTTCTTGGCTTTGATTGGCTGTATTCCTCACTAGTTTCTGGAGCTTTGGCATTGGCGGTTTCGCTGGTCTTCTTGCAAAAACAGCGAGATGAGCTATCTAAAGAGATCTACAAAAAATTTGGTAAAGACCAAAACTCCGCTACTAGAGATAGCGATGCAGACTTAGAAAACAGAATTCTAGATTTAGAAAAAGACGACAACAAGCCCGAGGGTGAGAAGTAGCGCGTAAGTCAGCGCCGCGAAGCTGGTGAGCTTCAGAACTAAAATCAGCTCCTTCGCCGTCTTGGCTGTCAAAACAATAAGGGTTGCCGGGGCCACCAGAAAAAGCGCTCCAAAAGCTAAGAAGCTAGCTGGGTACAGAAGCGTGAAGAAGAAAAGAATCACAAACGGGAACCAGATCATAAAGATGAATAATCTCTTGGCCCATTTAGCCCCCATCCGAACGGCAAGGGTTTTCTTGGAAGCAATCTTGTCAGTTTCAATGTCGCGTATGTTATTTACCATCAATACGGCAGCGGCAAAGCTTCCTGCAGCAATACCGCCAAGTACCGAGTTGATCTCTACAAAACCGATCTGCACGTAAGCGGTTCCAATTGTTGCCACTAACCCAAAAAAGACAAATACTGAGATCTCGCCAAAGCCTGCGTAACCGTAAGGGTTCTTGCCTCCGGTGTAGAACCAGGCCGCAACAATTGATAGCAACCCAACTGCAAGTAGCCACCACTGACCGGTTATGACAACAATCTCAAAACCACTGGCTGCCGCCAGAATGAAAAACAGCATCGCGGCAGTTTTCACAGACTCTGGTTTTACAGATTTTGATCCAGTGAGCCTTAGTGGCCCAACCCGCTTGTCATCTGTTCCGCGAATACCGTCAGAGTAGTCATTGGCAAAGTTGACGCCAATTTGCAAAAACAAAGCAACGCCTAATGCAAGAGCAGATAGCAGTAAGTCAAAGCGCTGCATGGCATCTGCGGCTCCAGCCCCAATTGCTACTGGTGCAATAGCTAATGGAAGGGTACGGAGTCTTGCCCCCTCAATCCAGAGGCGCATGTTCTTATTTTTCAAATTGACTCCTTGGAAAACAACTTTGAAACCGAGATGGTATCTATTTTTGATGTTGCAAGCTTTGGAAGCTTATCAACTCTGATTACCCTTATTGGCTTGCCAGCTGGGCCCAAGAGTGCAGCAAGTTGATTTGCGATATCGTCGGCGACCTCTGGAGAACCAACGTAGCAAACACCGACTCGTTCACCCCAAGTTTCGTCTCTAATTGATACCGCGCAAAGCTCCTCGACACCTGGTAGCTCAGCTCCTAGATACTCGACTCGATCAAGGGAAACTTTGAGCCCACCGGAGATAATTACCCGATCAGCTCTACCCAAGATCACTAACTTGCCACTCTCGGAAAGCTCAGCAAGATCATTGGTAAAAATCCAATCATATTGATCTTCAGCCAAGGTTTTGCCCTGGATAAGTAATCTGCCATCTGGTGCAATTTTCAGCCTGACTCCTTCAAGAGGAATTCCGTCATATACGCACCCACCGGAAGTTTCTGTCATGCCGTAACTGATGACCACTTTTAGATCAAGGGCCCGTGCTCGTTCTTGAAGCTCTAACGCCGTTGCTTGTCCGCCAACCAAAATCGCTCTGAAGCCTCTTAGTGTCTCGAGCAATGCTTTGTCACTCTCACAAGCTGCAACTAGCTTTGCTAACTGGGTTGGAACAAGGGATGTGTATTTGTTGGTGTGACTTAGCAAGTTTGCTGATCGGAAAAATGCCTCGGTGGTAAAAGGTAAAGCGGTATTCATCATCACCGGTTGAGTATCTGCAAGAACCGAACGCAACAGAACTTGCTGACCGGCAATGAAGTTAATCGGCAGCGCCAATAACCACTGACCAGCAGGTCCCAATCTCTCCTGTCCGGCAGTTGCTGCATGCTCGATTGCTTTGAGTGAAATTGAGATTCTCTTTGGGGCTCCGGTAGATCCCGAGCTCTCCACAACGCAAGCTATCTGATCGTCAACGAATTCTGGAGTTGGATCGAATTTTGGCATCACACCGTTGATTGCAGGTGGGCAAACAAAGATGGCTTTCTTGGAGGCAAGAACGTCAATCATTACTTGCAAAGCTTTGACGGTCTCGTTAGCAGGAACTACAACAAGTGGCTTTGGCATTTTTTGTTTAGAAGTACCAAGGATACGGCGCCCAGTTTGGAGCGCGCTTTTCCAAGAATGCGTTTTTGCCTTCAGCAGCCTCTTCGGTTGCGTATGCCAACCTGGTTGCTTCTCCTGCAAATAGCTGTTGTCCGACAAGGCCATCATCAACCGCGTTCATCGCGTATTTGAGCATTCGAATCGAAGTCGGAGACTTTCTCATGATCTCTGCAGCCCACTCGAGTCCTACTTTTTCCAAGTCTTTGTGAGCTACCGCTAGGTTCACTACCCCCATGCTCACTGCTTTCTTGGCGTCATACTCTTGGCCTAAGAAGAAGATTTCTCGAGCAAACTTTTGGCCAGCCTGGCGGGCAAGATAGGCACTACCAAATCCTCCATCGAAGGATCCAACGTCAGCATCAGTTTGCTTGAACTTGGCGTGCTCGATGCTCGCAATGCTTAGATCGCAAACCACGTTCAGCGAATGTCCGCCCCCTGCTGCCCAACCGGGAACTAGGGCAATAACTACCTTGGGCATAAAGCGAATCAGTCTTTGGACCTCAAGGATGTGAAGACGTCCTGAGTATTCCGGGTCTAGGTTTTGCTCATCGTCGGCGTACTGATAGCCATCTTTGCCACGAACTCTTTGATCGCCGCCACTAGAAAATGCCCAGCCACCATCTTTTGCGGATGGTCCGTTACCGGTTAGTAAAACAACGCCAACTTTTGAATTGGTTCTGGCGTGCTCGAGACTTGCTGCTAATTCGTCTACTGTTTTGGGTCTGAAAGCGTTGCGCACTTCTGGGCGGTTAAAGGCAATTCGCACCACGCCCATGGAGTTGTGCTGGTGATAAGTAATGTCTGTTTGCTTCTCAAAACCTGGCACTTGGTGCCAAATGCTGGCGTCGAAAAGCTCAGAAACTTGATTTGCCATGCTCCTAGACTAACAATGTGAAGCCTCGCCTGAATGACCTAGTTGCTACCGCCAAGGTTGTATGCATTCCGCTGCGAACCAAATTCCGCGGACTAACTGAGCGAGAGCTACTGGTCTTCGAAGGTCCTAATGGCTGGAGTGAATGGGCGGCCTTCACCGAGTATCAAGATGAAGAAGCTGCTACCTGGTTACAAGCCGCCATCGAGTGGGGCTTTGAAGATCTTCCGGGACCACTAAGAAAACAAGTTCCCGTGAACGCTATTTTGCCCGCGGTTCCAACCGAAGAGGTAGCCAAAGTGCTTGGCCGCGCAGGGAAATTCTCAACTGTAAAGATCAAAGTTGCCGACGCAAAACAAACCGCTACCCACGACCTGGCTCGAATTCTAGAAGTAAAACAGTTATACCCCGACGCCAAGCTGCGACTAGATGCCAATGGCGGATACACAGTTGCGCAAGCGCTAGAGCTAATTGCCGAGCTAGGTAACAACGCAATTAATCTTGAATTCTTCGAGCAACCGGTTGCAACAATCGCCGAACTAGCTGAGCTTCGAATTGAGATCTCGAAACGAGGACAAAAAACTTTGGTTGCAGCCGACGAATCAGTTAGAAGGTCTTCCGACCCGCTCGCTGTTGAACTTGCGGGAGCTGCTGACTTACTGGTTCTTAAGAGCGCCCCACTTGGCGGAATCAATA
>WLDW01000104.1 GCA_009704605.1 Actinomycetota bacterium | reverse complement strand
TCCGATGGCCTCGTTCATGGTTGGGTGAGCGTGAACCAAGCTGGCAACATCTTCAGGATATGCTTCCCAGTTCACAATTAGCTGCGCTTCACCAATTTGCTCTCCAACTCGAGAACCGATCATATGAACACCAACAACTGGTCCGTTGTTTTGGCGAACGAGCTTGATAAACCCTGCGGTTCCAAGGATGTTTGACTTTCCGTTTCCGGCGAGGTTGTACTCATAAGTTGAAACGTTCTCGGCACCAAACTTTGCTTTTGCTTTTGCTTCGGAAAGACCAACGGATGCGATCTCAGGCTCGCAGTAAGTGACCTTAGGGATGCCATCTTCATCGATAACAGCTGGCGCTAATCCTGCGATATCTTCAGCAATGAAGATGCCCTGCTGGAATCCACGGTGAGCTAGCTGTACGCCAGGAACAATGTCTCCTGCTGCGTATACACCCGGAAGGTTTGTTTGCAGGCGCTCATTAGTGATTACCCAGCCACGATCGAGCTTCAGACCTTGCTCTTCGTAACCCAACCCTGCGGTGTTTGGTCCACGACCAACAGCAACAAGCATTAGTTCTGCTTCGACGCGCGTTCCGTCTTCTAGAACTGCGGTAACGGAAGTGTCGGTTTGCTCTACCCCTGAGAAGCGAACGCCAAGCTTGTAGTCAATGCCACGCTTACGATAAGCGCGCTCAAGAGCCTTGGAAATTGACTCTTCTTCGTTTGGAACAAGATGAGGTAGGCCTTCGATAATTGTTACTTCGGCACCGAATGAGCGCCAGATGGATGCGAATTCCACACCGATAACGCCTCCGCCAAGAACGATGACGCTCTTTGGCACGAAGTTGAGCTTTAGAGCGTGGTCAGAGGTGATGACTCGGCCACCAATGTCTAGTCCCGGCAAGGTCTTGGAGTATGAGCCAGTTGCTAGAACAAGATTTGTTCCGGTGTAGGTATCGCCGTTCACGGTTACAGTTTTTGGGCCGGTTAGTCGACCTTCACCGGAAACCATAGTGATGTTCTTACCGGCACCAACTAATCCGGTAAGCCCCTTGAAAAGTTTGTCGACAATTGAGTCGCGGTAGGCATTGACTTTTGGCATGTCAATTGACCCGAAGGTGGCGTTTATGCCAAAGGAGCCAGCCTCACGGGTGTTGTCTGCGATCTCTGCTGAGTGAAGCAGGGCTTTGGTTGGAATACAACCGCGGTGTAAGCAGGTTCCGCCAAGCTTGTCTTTTTCGATTAGAGCTACGGTCTTGCCTAGCTGCGCTGAGCGAAGAGCGGCTGCGTAACCGCCACTTCCACCGCCAAGGATTACAACATCGAATGAGTTATCAGACAAGGCGAATTCTCCTAGTTGTTGGATTCTTATGGGGACCAGAAGAGTTTACTACTGTTGCCTAGTTGGCCAGGTCACGCGCCAGCTGGATCAGAGTTCTTACAGTTACCCCAGTAGCGCCTTTGGGTGTGTGGCCGTAGGCAGCAGAGTCGTTGTTGGCAGGACCTGCAATATCGAGGTGGGCCCAGGCTGGTTTTTTAGCCTGATCAGCGCCAACAAACTCCCTCAGAAACAGACCTCCGATTAGCATTCCACCGGCTCTATTTCCGATCTTGACGTTTGCGATGTCGGCAATGTCGGAATCTAGAAGCGGCCTTAGCTCTTCGGGAAGTGGCATGTGCCACACAAGCTCACCAACCGAATCGGAGGCTTTTTCTACCTTCTCTACTGCCGCTTCGTCTCCCATCAAACCGGCATACCTATTACCTAAAGCGATGGTGGCAGCTCCGGTTAGGGTCGCCACGTCAATCAAGTAATCAGGGGACTCCTCTACAGCCATCGACAAACCGTCTGCGAGAACTAAGCGGCCTTCGGCATCGGTGTTTAGAACCTCAACGGTTTTTCCGTTTCGGATCTTGATGATGTCGTTTGGCCTTGTTGCTGAGCCAGAAGGCATGTTCTCTGCAAGGCAAAGCCAAGCGGTTGCTTTTACCTTTATACCGAGAGTTGCAATCGCAACCAGAGCTTGCATAACTGCTGCTGCACCAGTCATGTCGTATTTCATGCCAACCATAGACTCGGCAGGCTTTAGAGAAAGACCTCCGGTATCAAAAGTGATTCCCTTGCCAACTAGGGCAAGAGATACTTTGGCACCAGCGGGCTTGTATTCCAACTTCACAAGACGCGGGGGCCTAGAAGAGCCCTTGCCAACGGCATGGATTCCTCCAAGGCCTGCGGCGACAAGATCCTTTTCTTCCCAAACCTTTATCTTTATCGGAAGATTCTTGGAAGCCTTTTTTGCGTGCTGGGTCATGACCTCCGGGTATAGATCATTGGCTGGCTGATTAACCAGGTCACGACATGCATGCACCGCGGAAACAACAGTTTCGATCTCAGACAGTTCCTCAGGCTTCGGCTTTGATTTGGAAACGATAGTTAGCTTTGCAAGGTGGCGTTTTACCGGCTTTGACTTGTAGTTCTGAAAATCGTAGTTGCCAAGCAAGAAGCCTTCAAAAACAGCCAAGGTTTCAGCTGCTGATTTCAGAGGAACATCGATAACCACGTGCTCAGCTGCGCCGAGCTCGCGCGCTGCGACGCCGCCGATGAACCTAAAGGAGTCAAGGTCTTTAGCAGGGCCTAACCCAATCAAGAGCACGACGCTCGAACTTTGCCCTGAAACCTTTGTGGTTTTGCCTAGCGCCGAACTTACACCAAGGGATTCCAAGTTGATGGAGGCCAAGAATTTGGCATCAAGGCTGGAGTGGGCAAGAGCTGACTTCGCTCCATCTGCTTTTACACCTATTACATAGGCGGTAGCTTTAGTGGCTGCTGGAGAAGTTTCGCTAATGGCGTGCTTAAGTTTTGTCATGTTGACCATGATAATCGAGTCAGTGCTTAGGATTGAATCATGTCATCTGAGCCCATCTATCACTTCGAGCCTGATCACCAGGAGATTCCTGCTGGCCTGCACCTGATTGCTGGCTTAACTGGGTTCACTGATGCCGGTGGAGTACTGAATCAGTTTTCCGAGCACATTTTTGCAAATCTAGATTCTGTTCAGGTTTTGCACTTTGATAACGACGAGCTGCTTGATTACAGATCCAGGCGACCTGTGATGTTTTTCGAGAAGGATCACATCGAAGATTATGAGCCAGCAAGTTTGGCGCTTTATCTAGTGCATGACGAAGTGAACCAGCCCTTTTTGTTCCTGCATGGCTATGAACCAGATTTTCGCTGGGATGCATTCACCGATGCGGTTCTAAGGCTAATCAAGCGCCTGCAGGTAAAAGATGTCACTTGGCTTCACTCAATTCCATTCCCAATTCCTCACACTAGAGAAACCGGTGTTACGGTTTCTGGAAACCGGATGGACATTGTTAACCAACTTTCCGAGTGGAAGCCACAAACTCAGGTTCCTGGCAACGTCTTGCATCTTCTAGAGTTCAAGGTTGCCAAAACTGGCCTGCCGATTGTTGGTTACGTACTTCTTTGCCCGCACTACTTGGCTGACAACGACTTCCCGCAAGCCGCAGTTTCTGCTTTTGAGCTGGTTGCGTCTTCAACCGGACTGGTCTTTCCAACCGACGACCTTCGAGACGACGGCACAGAGTTTCTTACCAAACTAAACGATCAGATTTCAGAGAACGCAGAACTGCAGAAAATGATTGCAACCTTGGAACAGGGATACCAAAACGAAGTGACTGGTCCGTCAAGAGCTCCTATTAGAAAACCTGCAGTGAAGCTGCCAAATGCGGAAGAAATCGCCGCCGAGCTAGAGGGCTACCTTGCCTCGAGGCAAAGAAACAAGCCCGACGAATCAAACGATTAGTTTTTTGCCGGAGAGATTCTCTAGAATTTTCCAATTCTGACTGAGCTCGTTAGTCGTTAGCCTCGCTGGAATTTTTGCAGCAGCAGAATCCCCCCAAAGCTCCAAATATTTTGGACCTAGGTATGA
>WLDW01000103.1 GCA_009704605.1 Actinomycetota bacterium | reverse complement strand
TCTCAACCTCACTCAGTTTCGTGATGTCAACTGAGTAACCAGCAAAGTTTTCAGAACTGGCTTTAGCCGAAGTCTCATCCAGACCCTTCTGGGATAAATCTAAACCTGCAACTTTGGCACCCAGTGCGAGAAGCTGTAGGGACACTTCACGGCCAATTCCATTACCTGCACCAGTTACAACAAATGTCTTGCCTTGGACCTTCATGAGATTCTCCTAGCTAGTTGAATGGAGCGAACACTTTGAGACTACTCCTGTATTAAATAGAGAAAAGACCGCCCAGAAGCAGGTCAGGTGGGCTGTTGCTGGGTGATGCAGTGAATACCGCCACCGTTAGCAAAGATTTGCTTGGCGTCAACTAACACAATCTCTCGATCCGGGTAGACCTTCTCAAGGATCGCCTTGGCTACCTGATCGTTTGGGTCATCGAATGAACAAAGAATCACAGCACCGTTGACTATGTAGTGATTGATGTAGCTGTAGTCGACAAAACCCTCTTCATCTCGCAAAACCTTAGGTGCCGGCAAAGCAATCAACTCAAAATCACCCGCGGCTTCAAGAGTTGCCTTTACTTCTTTAGAAACCTGAAAGTCAGGATGAGTCGGGTCTTGCTGGTCGTGATACAAGATCACATTCTCGCTAGCAAAGCAGGCAACGATGTCGATGTGCCCCCTTGTTCCAAACTCGTCATAGTCGCGAGTCAGGCCACGCTTTACCCATATGGCTTTTGAGGTTCCAAGCTTGGCGTGGATCTCCGCCTCGACTTCCTGCTTGCTCCAGCTGGAGTTTCTGCCCTCTCCTAGCTGCACGGTTTCCGTAAGCAGCATTGTGCCCGCTCCATTTACATGGATGCCGCCACCTTCATTTATTAGGTCAGAGGCAACCACCTTGGATCCCGTTAGCTTTCCAATTAATCCTGCCGTTAGTTGATCTTTGTCAAAGCTTGCCCAAGGCTGATTACCCCAACCATTGAAGATCCAATTGATGGCTACGAGCTCACCGGTCTCTGATTTGGCAAAAGTCGGCCCGTTATCTCTAAGCCAAGCATCATTTAGTTCAGCTTCAACAATTTCAATACTGGAGTGTAGATAATTCCGGGCAAGTTCAATTTGATCAGAGGTGGCAAGCACTGTAACCGGTTCATACTTTGCGATGGCGTTGGCAACATTTGCCCAAGTGGTGCGCGTTAGCTCAGCTTCCTGATCGCTTTCACCAAGTAGATAGTTGTTTGGTGGCCAAGACATCCAGGTGCGCTCGTGCTTTTCCCACTCCGCAGGCATTCTCAGTTTCATGAGTGCGACACTCCCGCAATGCCGCCTTGCTCGCCATCGCCAGAGTCGACTCTTTTGTTCACAACCGGCTTGGTCAGTGCGTCATAGGTATCTGGTCGACGGGTAGCGAGGAATGGAAACAAATCGAGCCAGTCACGTCTTTGATCTAGGTCTAGATCTGCAACCAAGACCTCATCTGTGTCTCTTCCAGCACGGGCGAGAACTCTTCCAAATGGATCTGAGATAAAACTGCTGCCATAAAACTTCAAGGCACCTTCGTTGCCGTATCGGTTTGGAACGACCATGAAAGTTCCATTAGCGATGCCGTGCGAAACAATCACCTGGCGCCATAGCGGTTCAGTATCAAAGTCTGGGTGGTCGGGCTCTGAGCCGATGGCAGTTGGATAAGCAAGAACCTGCGCTCCGCGAAGTGAATAGTTTCTAGCAACTTCGGGGAACCACTCGTCCCAACAGGTAGGCAAGCCAAAGCTTGCCTTCACTCCTTCAAGGTCAAGACTGTAAACAGGGTATGGGTCTTGATCCGAAGGGCCTGGCTGGAAGTACTTATCTTCGTAGTAGCCGGCGGTTACCGGGATGTGAAGCTTTGGGGTTCTGGCGATGATCTTGCCACTACTGTCAACCAAGATTGCAGTGTTTAGACCCCTGCCATCTGTGAAGTCAGCTTTTTCATAAAGCGATGCGTGGACTATGACGCCAAAATCCTTAGCCGCTCGAGCTGCAAACAGATGCGTCTTACCGCCTTCAAGAGGCTCTGCAATCTTTGATGGAACTCCCTCAGGCTTAGCATCGGCTGGGTAGCGAGACAGAGTTAGCTCCTGCAGGAAAACAATCTTCGCTCCAGCTTCGGAAGCAATTTTGATACCTTCATACAGCTTTGCGTCGTGTTCAGCAGGATCGCTATGCCATTTGGTTTGAACTAAACCAACTCGAAGTGGCTTTTGGGTCGCGGGCTTTACTCTCGAAAGTGACTCTGGGGCGTTAGCAACAGTTAGCTTCATCTTTTGGCTCCTTAGTTCATGCTTTCAAGAATCTTGGAGAGTAATTCAATTGAGGTTAGCGGATTCACAATCGCAAAGCGGGTGTTTGGTTTTCCCTGATGGCTTGAAGAAACTACAAATCCAATTTCATCTTTGAGAAGCTTTTCGGACCAACTGTCGTAGTCTGCTAAGCCCCAACCCTTGCGCTCAAAAACTACAACCGATAACTCTGGCTCACGAACTAGCTCTAGGTAATCCAAGCCACGAATCAAATCAGCTGCTTGGTGAGCTAAGTCAATGTTCTTTTCTACTGCCTCGCGGTATTTTTGGATACCGTGGGTGGCCAAGGAGAACCAAAGCGGCAATCCTCTAGTTCTTCTGGTGAGTCCAAAAGAGTAATCGGCTGGGTTCCAAAGCCCCGACTCAGTTAGAGTCTCTAGGTATTCTCCATGCTGGGTGTGTGAAGCCTTTGCCATTGAAGGATTCCGATAAACCAGGGCACAGGCATCAAATGGAGCAAAGAGCCACTTGTGGGGATCGACGATAAATGAATCGGCCAGTTCCGAACCATCAAATAAATGCCGATACTTAGGACTCAAGATCCCAGCTAAACCATAGGCTCCATCGACGTGGTACCAAATCTTGTTTGCTTTTGCGACTTCGCCGATTCCGCGCAAATCGTCAACTATTCCAAAGTTGGTGGTGCCACCGGTAGCAACAATTGCAAATACGCTATTTGGCTCTGCTGCCGTAAGCACTTCTTTAACAGAAGTCGCAAGCAGCTTCCCGTTTTCCTCGGGTTTTGCCAAAAGAATGTCAACATCCATAACCTTGGCTGCAGATTTCAAAGATGAGTGAGCTTCCTTAGAGGCAATGAAAGCTAACCGCCCAGTGAAATCAATTCCTGCTTTGGAAAGCATTTCCCGGTGTGCATCTCTTGCCGTCACAAGCGCGGAGAGGTTTCCAACCGTTCCACCTTGGACAAACACACCTCCGGCAGTCTCAGGTAAGCCAACTTCTTTGGCAAGCCAAGACAAAACTTGGTTTTCTGCAAACACCGCTCCAGAGCCCTCCATCCAGGAGCCGCCGTAGATTGAGCTAGCCGAAACAATCACGTCAAAAAGTCTTGATGCTTCTGTTGCGGCATTAGGTATGAATGACAAAAACCCCGGGTGATCGGTAGAAATCGTTGCTGGCGCGAGCACTTCTTCGAAAAGCTTGAGGGCGGTGTTACCACCTAGACCTTGCTCGGTAATTGTTTGTCCCGCTTGGCTAAGTAGCTCGGCTTCAGATTGAGATGAATCTAGGGGGACTGGATTGTAATTTGTTCGAACCCGAACGTATTCGAAGATAGCTTCGCGCAACGCTCTGGTTTCATCGTTAATCTCATGCACGGTTAGCGTTTCTTTCTTCGAATTATTGAAACTGAGAAGCCAATCACCACGACTGCCCCAAGAATTACGGCCGCCCAAGTTCTCTGGTCAGCTATATCTTGGCAGGTCGTGAACCCCTCAGCATCGGGGACAACGCAGGTGCCGGTGTCAAAAAATGCCAACAGCAGTGCTGCAAGTCCAACCAACGCCACTGTTGCCAGCATTGCAGCGGAATCATTTCGCACGTTTGTCCTTTTGGCAGTTGGTTAGGAAGTTTCCTGATCTTTTACCCTGGAAGTTTGTGCCAGAACGATTCC
>WLDW01000102.1 GCA_009704605.1 Actinomycetota bacterium | reverse complement strand
GTACTGGGTGGCACTAACGAGCAAATTGAGAACGCTGCGGAAATTGCAATGGAGCATAACCTTGGCCTTACTTGCGATCCAGTGGGTGGCTTTGTCCAACTTCCTTGCATTGAAAGAAATGCCATTGCCGCCGGAACCGCGGTTGCCGCAATGAGGCTAGCTCTGTTGGGAGATGGCGATCACAAGATCTCTTTGGATACCGTGATTGAAACCATGAGGCAAACCGGCGTTGACATGTCGACAAAGTACAAGGAGACCTCGATGGGTGGCCTGGCTGTAAACGTTGTTGAGTGCTAGAACCAGCTAGCTCGCTGGGCTAAAAACTCCAACACCCTTTTCTTTGGCAACTCTGGCTAGCTTTAGGTCTGTGGTAGCAATAGAACCCGTAACTTTGATGGCTTGACTCAGGACAACTGCATCCGGCATCTTCAAAGAAGTTGTTGCCCTAATCTTTGCAATTTGACTCGAGTCAGATCCTTCGACTGTTGTGATTTCTAACCCTAAAGCGCCAATCAACTTAAGAAATTTGTCTAACTTGCCAGCACGGGCTGGATGTACCAAAACCTCAGCTTGAGTTAGAGCAGTAATTTGAATACCAAACGCTGCGGTGTCTCGAAACATCTCTAGAGCCCAGTTGTGATTAGGGTCGGTATCCGAGGCCAGAGCTATAAGAGCGCTGGCATCTAAAACAACTAACTGGGCCAATCTTCTGCCAATTCTTGTTTCCAGTTTGCCGGCCAGACCCCAGGCATGGATCCAGCTAGCTTTTCGACACCGGCAATTCTGCTTTTCGTCTTCTGGGTAGCTTCTTGTTCGATAGTTTCGATTCCAACTTCCAGAACCTTACGAAGCAGGAGTGTGCGCTGCCCAGAAAGCTCAGGCCAAAGCTTTGCCGCTTGGCTTAGAGCGTCGCTGAGCTGATCAGTTTCAGTGATCATGTGGCGGGGCCTGGTAGTGGGCATGTAGACAAGTGTAGCACTTTAGACTTAAGTGCTACACCTATCCTGAACTTCAAAAAACATCAAAAAATAGAGGTAGTTTTAGATGAATCCCTAGGTACGAGAAAATATCTTGAACAAAGCTGACAAAGGAGCAAAGTGTCGCTAATTGGTGTAGTTGCAGAGCAGGAAGCTGAATCTAGGGTTGCTGCAACCCCTGAGACTGTCAAGGTTATTCGCTCACTTGGCTACGATGTTGTCGTCGAAAAAGGTGCGGGAGCTAAGGCATCCTTCCCAGACTCCGCCTACGAAGCCGCCGGCGCCAAACTTGGCAGTTCTGCTGATTCCTGGGGTGCAGACATTGTTCTAACCGTAAGTGCTCCTTCAGATTCCGAGATAAGCAAACTCAAAAAAGGATCTGTTCTGGTTGGTGTTTTGAGCCCAGCCCTCAAGCCTGAACTTCTCGAAGCACTTTCGAAGCAGGGTGTGACCGCGCTCGCAATGGATGCGGTTCCAAGAATCTCTAGAGCACAGTCGATGGACGTACTTAGCTCGATGGCAAATATCGCAGGTTACCGTGCGGTTATTGAAGCAGCTCACGAGTTTGGCCGCTTCTTCACCGGACAAGTAACTGCTGCTGGAAAAGTAGCACCTGCCAAAGTTTTGGTTGCCGGTGCCGGTGTTGCAGGTCTAGCCGCAATTGGTTCGGCATCAAGTCTTGGCGCAATTGTTAGAGCAACCGACCCAAGACCAGAGATTGCTGATCAGGTTAAGTCAATTGGTGGCGAATATCTCTTGGTTGAAGTCGACGAGCAGATGCAATCTAGTGATGGCTATGCCAAAGAAACTAGCAAGGCCTACGAACAGCGTGCTGCTGAGATTTATTCAGAACAGGCGGCCGATGTTGACATCATCATTACTACCGCGCTTATCCCTGGAAGACCCGCTCCCAAGCTAATCACTGCCGAGGATGTTGCCCTCATGAAACCAGGCAGCGTAATTGTCGACATGGCAGCAGCTCAAGGTGGAAACGTGGCTGGATCTGTGGCGGGCAAGAAAATCGTCACCGCCAACGGTGTCACCATCCTTGGCTACACAGATCTTCCTTCACGTCTACCTGCTCAGTCCTCTCAGCTTTATGGAACAAACCTTGTGAACCTGTTGAAACTTCTTACCCCAGGCAAAGACGGCAAAGCTGTTATCGACTTCGAAGACGTTGTGATGCGCTCAGTCACGGTAGTCAAAGATGGTGCAACCACCTGGCCACCACCACCGGTCCAGGTATCAGCAGCACCGGTAGCTAAGGCCGAGCCAGTTGTAATCCCAGAGAAAAAGAAGATGTCCGGCAGTACCAGGGCAGCCTTGATCGCCTTGGGACTAGCGGCACTATTTGGTGTTGTAACCCTTGCCCCAGCCCCTCTTCCAGAGCACTTCTTGGTCTTAATGCTTTCGGTTGTGATCGGCTTCTATGTGATTGGTAAAGTCCACCACGCGCTTCACACCCCCCTAATGTCGGTAACAAATGCCATTTCCGGAATTGTTGTGGTGGCTGCCATCTTGCAGATCACCGACACAATCTTGCTGGTTCAGATTCTCGCTGCTGTTGGTGTCTTGCTCGCGAGCATCAACGTATTTGGTGGTTTCGCAGTTACCTCCCGAATGCTCAAGATGTTCACGAAGGGAGATAACTAATGAGTGCACTAGCTATCGCTAACGCAGCTTATGTTGCAGCTGCCCTGTTGTTCATCATGAGCCTTGCAGGACTCAGCAAGCACGAAACCGGCAGAACCGGTGTTCGTTATGGAATCACTGGAATGGCTATCGCCATCGCGGCAACAGTCTGGTTATCTCTTTCGGGAGAGTGGAGCGACTCGACTTATCTTGGTATCGGTCTTCTAGTTGCTGCCTTGATTGTCGGTGCAGTTATTGGTTTATGGCGAGCAAAAGTAGTTGCCATGACTGGCATGCCAGAGCTAATTGCTTTGTTCCACAGCTTCGTAGGTCTTACCGCAGTACTTGTTGGTTGGAATGGAGCGCTACACGCTAAAGAGCTGTCTCCTGATTTAGCTGCCGTTCACAGCGCAGAGGTATTCATTGGTGTCTTTATTGGAGCCATTACCTTCACAGGTTCCATAGTCGCTTATTTGAAGCTTTCAGCGAAGATGTCTTCGAAGCCGCTGATTCTTCCTGGAAGAAACTTCCTGAACCTATTTGCCCTTGTTGGCTTTGTTGCCCTAACGATTGCTTACGTCATCACCCCAGAACTTGGGCTGCTAATAGCCGTAACAGTTTTGGCTCTTGCACTTGGTTGGCACCTGGTTGCCTCCATCGGTGGCGGAGATATGCCGGTAGTTGTCTCGATGTTAAATAGCTACTCGGGTTGGGCGGCTGCGGCAACTGGTTTCCTATTGAGCAACAACTTGCTGATCGTGACCGGTGCCTTAGTTGGATCCTCCGGTGCTTACCTTTCATACATCATGTGCCGGGCGATGAACCGAAGCTTTATCTCGG
Organism: Actinomycetota bacterium; assembly: GCA_009704605.1. Lineage (GTDB taxonomy): Bacteria > Actinomycetota > Actinomycetes > Actinomycetales > Microbacteriaceae > Rhodoluna. The sequence goes on along the minus strand of WLDW01000102.1, from coordinate 569 downwards.
TTATCTTCGGAGGCTATGGTATCGAAGCTCCTTCAGAATCTGAGGAGGAAATCGGCGAGCACACCGAGATTGACGCAGCATCGGTTGCAGAAATGTTGAAAGCGGCCAAGTCGGTAGTAATCACCCCAGGTTATGGAATGGCGGTAGCGCAGGCTCAGTATCCAGTTGCAGAACTGGCCAAGAAGCTTCGCGAAAAAGGAGTCGAAGTTCGCTTCGGTATTCACCCAGTAGCTGGAAGACTTCCTGGACACATGAACGTACTTCTTGCCGAAGCCAAGGTTCCTTACGACATCGTTCTGGAAATGGACGAGATCAACGAGGACTTAGCTGGCACCAACGTGGTTTTGGTTATCGGAGCCAACGACACCGTCAACCCAGCTGCAACCGAGAACCCAACAAGTCCAATTGCCGGCATGCCAGTTCTAAAGGTATGGGAAGCAGAGAACGTAATCGTCTTCAAAAGATCGATGGCTTCTGGATATGCAGGAGTTGCCAACCCGCTGTTTTATAAGCCAAATGCCAAAATGCTCTTTGGAGATGCCAAGGAAAAAGTCAACGACATCCTCAAG
>WLDW01000101.1 GCA_009704605.1 Actinomycetota bacterium | reverse complement strand
GTCTTCCAACCCTTTGAGTTGGAGTACTGGATATACATGCGAAGCAGATCCGCCGCGAATAGAGCGGATTCCGCACCACCTTCACCAGCTTTGATTTCCATAATCACATCGCGACCATCGTCTGGATCGCGTGGAATAAGCAGTCTTCGAAGCTTCTCGTTAGCCTCGGTGACCTTTGCCTCAATGGCAGGTAGCTCTGCAGCGAAAGCTTCGTCTTCCTTGGCTAGGTCTTTGGTGGCAACCAAATCCTCAGTCAGTGAAATCACCTGGTTGTAGGCGCTAACAATTGCGCTTACGACCGCGTAACGACGGTTGAGTTTTTTCGCCAAGGCAGGGTTCTGATGCACAGACGCATCTGATAACTGTTCCTGCAGCGAGGCATGCTCAGCCAGCAGGGGCTGGACTGAATCGAGCATTATTCTCCGTCAGAACCTGTTGGAACTGGCATGGACTTTTGAACCTGCATTAGGAACTCAACGTTGCTCGAGGTTTCCTTCAGTCTGTTCAAAACAAGCTCAAGCGCCTGCTGCTGCTCTAGACCGGCAAGGGCACGACGAAGCTTCCAGATGATCTTGGTTTCGTCTGGGTTCATCAGCATCTCTTCGCGTCTGGTTCCAGAAGCGTTTAGATCTACCGCAGGGAAGATTCGTTTGTCGGCAAGTGCACGAGATAGGCGAAGCTCCATGTTTCCAGTTCCCTTGAACTCTTCGAAGATAACCTCGTCCATCTTGGATCCGGTCTCAACAAGTGCTGTGGCAAGGATGGTTAGCGATCCGCCATCTTCAATGTTTCTGGCGGCACCAAAGAAACGCTTCGGTGGGTAAAGCGCTGACGAGTCAACACCACCGGAAAGAATTCGACCTGATGCTGGAGCACTTAGGTTGTATGCGCGACCCAAACGTGTAATTGAGTCAAGCAAAACTACAACATCGTGACCTAGCTCGACCAGTCTCTTGGCGCGCTCGATAGCAAGCTCGGCAACAGTGGTGTGATCTTCCGCAGGGCGGTCGAAGGTGGAAGCAATAACCTCACCTTTAACTGTGCGCTGCATGTCGGTAACTTCTTCCGGTCTTTCATCAACCAAAACAACCATTAGGTGAACCTCTGGGTTGTTGGTTGCGATCGCGTTAGCGATGGCCTGAAGTACGAGTGTCTTTCCAGCCTTTGGAGGAGAAACAATAAGTCCACGCTGACCTTTACCTATTGGAGCAACAAGGTCAATGATTCGAGTCGAAAGCTTGTTGGCTTCAGTCTCAAGACGCAATCTGGTCTGAGGATAAAGCGGTGTTAGCTTTCCGAATTCAACTCTGTCTGCTGACGCTGCCTGGTCCAGACCGTTGACGGAGTCAATGCGAACTAGGGCGTTGAACTTCTGACGACCCTGGCCTTCGCCTTCGCGAGGCTGGCGAATCGCTCCAACAACGGCGTCGCCTTTACGAAGTCCATACTTTTTGACTTGGCCCAAAGAAACATAGACGTCGTTCGGACCTGGAAGGTAACCACTGGTTCTAACGAATGCGTAGTTGTCCAAAACATCCAGGATTCCAGCGACGCTGATTAGGACGTCATCTGGGGAGATCTCTGGTTCTGCCTCTTCGCGGTCGTTGTTTCCGCCGCGCCTTCCGCGATCACGATCGCGGTACCGGTTGCGGTTTCTGGAGTTGCGGCCGCCACCACGGCGGTCGTCGTCGAAGTCGCGGTTTCTTCTGCGGTCACCAGAGTCGGAACTTGATTCTTGGCTTGGGGTATCGCTCGAGGCGGAAGAGTCCTTTGCGGATCTTGACTCGCCTGAGTCTTGGTTGCCGTCGGCAGGCTTGTCTGCCTTCGCCTTGGACTTTCTTGGGGAACTGTCTGCATCGGGAGCTGAAGCTTCAGCTACTGCTCGACGAGATTTGCGTTCCGGTTTATCTGTTTGGATTTCATCCATTTATTGATTGCTCTTTCTTGAGTGATTAGGTAATCGGTTGCTAACTCGATTTACCTCAAACGCGATTTGATTGCGTTTTATTGCAGTATTTTCTGCGGGGATTTCACCTAGCGATTTACCCTAAGAGGGTCCAATTACTTCTGGTGTATTGCTATGGTAGCACCTTTATTGTCAACAGCCAACAACAGCGGTAGCCATTGTGGATGGGTCTTTTCGGCTAATTCCTTAGCCCGCAGTCTCTGGGCCGGGTCGCTAGCAAGTACCAAGACCGAGGGTCCGGCTCCCGAAACAACCGCGGCGTGGCCTTCAGCGCGTAAAGTCCTGATCAGGGCTTCAGTTTCTGGCATCGCTGTGGCTCGGTATTTTTGGTGCAGTCTGTCTTCGGTTGCTGCAAACAGAAGCTCTGGCGATTGAACCATGGCAGCAACCAGCAGCGCTGAGCGCGAAACATTGAAAACAGCATCTGCGTGCGGAACTGACTCTGGTTGTAAGGACCTCGCCAATGCGGTGGACATCTTTGTGGAAGAAACCAAAACCAACGGCGAGACACCGCGGTGAACAGAGAGCTTCTTGGTGTGTGGTCCGTGCTCGTCTTCCCAAGCAATACTCAATCCACCAAAAAGAGCTGGTGCGACGTTGTCTGGATGATTCTCAAACTCCGTTGCGATATCCAGCATGGTTTTGTCGCTAATGGTTGCGACCCCATCTAATAGACCCTTAGCTGCCATGATTCCAGAAACAACCGCAGCTCCGGATGATCCCATGCCGCGGCCGTGCGGGATACGGTTTCTTGCCTTCAGGGCCAAACCTGGCGCGGCTTGGCCAGCGCGCTTGAATGTCTCCAGAATCGCGCGAACTACCAAGTGCGAGGCGTCGAGTGGAACTTCGCCTTCGCCTTCGCCGTGGACCTCAATTGAAATGGTTCCAGGCTTTGTGGCCGTAACTTCCAAATCGTCATAAAAAGCAAGGGCGATGCCAAGGGTGTCAAAACCAGGACCTAAGTTTGCCGAGGTGGTTGGCACCCTAACCGATACTGTTCTTCCTTCTAAATTAGTCATTTTCAAGCCAACCCCAACCGCTCAGCCACTTCAGCAGCATTGGCTGATACGGCTTCTGGAGAGATCTCGTTTCCGGCTTCGTCCTTTAGGGCCCACATCGGATCTTTTAGACCGTGCCCGGTAACGGTTACCACAATCAGTGCGCCAGCAAAACTTTCTCCCTGTTGGGAAGCTTTGTAGATACCAGCTGCACCGGTAGCTGAAGATGGCTCAACAAAGACACCCGCTTCTTGCGATAGGAATCTGTGCATCCACAAAATCTCAGCATCTGAAACCGCGCCAAACTTACCCATTGAACACTCCATTGCACTCTGGGCAAGATCCCATGAGGCAGGATTTCCAATCCGGATTGCGGTTGCAATTGTGTCGGGGTTCTTGACTGGCCCACCATGAACAAAAGGGGCAGACCCTTCGGCCTGGTAGCCATACATCTTTGGAACAACTTTAATGCGGCCCTCGTTGAAATCTTCCAGATAGCCCTTGAAGTAAGCAGAGTAGTTTCCCGCGTTACCAACTGGTAACACGTGGTAATCAGGTGCTCTACCGAGTGAGTCAAAAACCTCAAAGGCTCCAGTTTTCTGCCCTTCAATGCGGTCCGGGTTTACTGAGTTGACCAAATGAACCGGATAGTTATCCGACAAGTCACGAGCCAAAGTTAGACAGTCGTCAAAGTTTCCTTGCACCTGCAAAATCTTTGCTTTGTGCGCTACCGCCTGGCTTAGCTTTCCAAGAGAAATCTTGCCCTGCGGAACTAAAACGACGGAAGTGATTCCGGCCGCTGCCGCATACGCCGCAGCGGAGGCAGAGGTGTTACCAGTTGATGCACATATAACAGCCTTAGCGCCTTCCCCGACGGCTTTGGAAACGGCCATGGTCATGCCTCGGTCCTTGAATGAACCGGTTGGGTTCATACCTTCATACTTCAAATACACCTGGTCGGCTCCAACTAGTTTCGCAAGAGAAGGTGCTTCAATAAGAGGCGTACCTCCTTCGCCAAGCGTGATAATCGGAGTGCTGCTATCGACATCTAGTCGATCGAAGTACTCCCGAAT
>WLDW01000100.1 GCA_009704605.1 Actinomycetota bacterium | reverse complement strand
GGCTGGCAACAGTAAAGCAAGCTTTCGAGACCGCTCAGATAGTCGAGCAAAAAAGCTCCGATACCGTAGCTGGGCTACCAACAAGATTTAGCGCCATTCCGGTGCAAAAGGAATCCGCTGACGAAGCGGATTCTTCTGGTCCGATTGCCGTTATCACCCGGCATACCAATCTTTCTGAAAGCAGAACCCCAAACAAGATTCAGCTCAATTACGTCAGCTGTGGCAAAGAACTACTCCAGATGATCACCGAAGGAACTTTCCCTGACTATTCTTCCCCTACGGGGCGAAGACGCGGTGCGCCAAGAGCTAACGATGGCTTACTAAGACTCGATGTTGATGGCAACGTAAGCTTTGCTAGCCCCAATGGGCTTTCAGCTTTTAGCCGCCTAGGTATCGAAGGTGAAATAGAAGGAAAGTCTCTGGCAGAAGTGGCCACCAAGATCGTCAAAGCGCAATCCACGGTAGATGAATCGCTACCGCTAGTTCTAACCGGCAAAGCACCCTGGCGTGCAGACCTAGAGTCAAAAGATGTAACGCTATCGGTTCGAGCAATTCCGCTTATGAAATCAGGTGCTCGAACCGGAGCCATAGTTCTTTGTCGTGAAATCACAGAACTTAGGCGCCAAGAGCAGCAGCTTCTAACCAAAGACGCCACCATTCGTGAAATTCACCACCGTGTGAAAAACAACCTGCAAACTGTTGCCAGCTTGATGCGAATTCAAATGCGCAGAACCACCAGCGACGAAGCTAAAGAGGCACTCGAACAAGCAATTCGCCGAGTCTCAGCTATTGCCCTGGTGCACAACACCCTGGCCGAAGGATTCTCCGACGAAGTGAACTTTGATGAGGTATTTGAATCCAGCATGCGTCTTGTGGGGGAGCTAGCTACCGATTCCTCGAGAGAGATAAAGCTTCGAATAGATGGCAAGTTTGGACAATTAGATAGCGGCCTTGCCACACCGCTAGCTGTTGCCCTAACCGAAGTAGTTACCAATGCAGCAAGTCACGGACTGGGTGAGCGAGGCGGAAGCATACTTATTACTCCTAGGCAAACCGCTAAGCAGCTGACCATTGAGGTCGAAGATAACGGGGTTGGATTTGAAAAAGATGCCATCGGCAAAGGCCTTGGAACTCAGATAATTAAGACCCTAATCGAGGGCGAATTGCGGGGAAAGATTAGTTGGTTTTCACCTAAGGATGGCGGCACCAAAGTCGCTATCAGTATTCCGATTTAGCTGGCGCGACGAGCCCTGGCGTACTTACGCTTTAGAGACTTACGCTCGTCTTCACTCAAGCCACCCCAAACTCCGGTGTCCTGGTTTTCCTTGATTGCATATTCGAGACATTCGGCTGTCACGGTGCACTGGCGGCAAACTGCCTTGGCCTGCTCGATTTGATCTACCGCAGGACCGGTGTTTCCCACTGGAAAAAACAGTTCAGGGTCTTCATTTAGGCATCGAGACTGGTTTAGCCACTGCATATCCATGCGAATAATCCTTTATCAGTTGGCCCCCATAGCCAAGACGGGCAATACAAACTCTCACTTAGGTTGGTGAGGTCGAAAATTGTGATTTACGCTTATGTGCGTAACTCGTGTTCTGTATCTAATCGTTCCATACTGGTAGCGGTTTGTAAATACCCAACTTTGGAGCCAAATGAGACCCTTTAGTAAGGCCCCAGCCCTGGTCCAAATTGTCCTAATTTTGCTAGTAGCCGAAGCCCTTGTTTTAGCGGCCGTTTTTTTCACACTACTTTTTGAATTATTCTCTGGACAATTTCAAAGTGTTTACGCAGAAGTGTTTTTACTGATTCTTGCAGCAGCTTCTTGTGTGTGGGTTTTGAACTTTTCTAGAGGACTACTAAACAGAAAACGCTGGGCAAGAAGTGCTGCATTTTTCTGGCAACTACTTCAGGTAGTTGTAGGAGCTGGTGCAATTGCAGAAACTGGAACTAGTCGAATTTTTGGAGCTGTACTAGTTCTAGTTTCTGGAATTGTTGTAGTGCTTTTGTTTAACTCTCAAGTGGTTGCAGCCACCAACGAAGAAACCGATGGGGATCTAAAGAACTAAATATCCAGTTGCTTGCGAAGGCTATCGACGTGACCGGTTGCCTTGACGTTGTATAGAGCAAGCTCTAGCTTTCCTTGCTCATCCACCGCAAATGTCGATCTCAGCACACCCTCGTAGGTCCGGCCATACATGCTCTTGGTGCCGTAGGCGCCATACTTTTTGTGAACCGTTAGGTCAGGATCTGCGAGCAGTGCGAACTTCAGCTTGTGAGCTTTCTGGAACTTCTGCATCTTTTCCACGCTGTCTGGAGATACCCCAAGCACCGCGTAACCAGCCTTCTCGAGGGCTTTTAGGTTGGAGTTAAAGTCTTCTGCTTCTTTGGTGCAACCAGGTGTCAGTGCTGCTGGAAAGAAGTAAACAATGACCTTTTTGCCCTTGTATGAAGAGAGTTTCACCTTGGTTCCATCGTGGTTTACGAGAGTGAAATCAGGAGCCTTGCTGCCAACTTCGAGCCTTTTTGCCTCAGCCATTTGTCCTCCATTTGGGTTTACCTTGGTCTTGAAACAAGTGTAAACCACACCCAAATTTGGTCTAGTGGCCAGCGATTATGCTTGAAGAATGTTGCTGCGGTTGATTCAAATCTCTCGTCCAGTGCTTTGGATCAACACCATAGGCACCTCGGTCATTGCTATGTGGCTCGGCGGGGACATCTGGCGCTGGGACATCATTCCTTTTCTTATTTGGGTCACTTTCCCCTTCAACTTGTTGATTTATGGAATCAACGACATCTTTGATCAGGAAACCGACAATATAAATGCCCGCAAGGGTGGCATGGAAGGCGCCAAGATCAGCCCCCGCGAAGTGGTGCCAATATTTGTGGCGGTTGCTGTTACCAACATTCCATTCTTGATCTACTTCGCCTTCACGGTGCCCCCTGCTGCCATGGCCTGGATACTGGCCTATGGACTCTTTTTCTACTTCTATTCCTCACCCCCGTTTAGGTTCAAGGCCAGACCGGTTTGGGACTCGGTATCTAACACCGACTACGCCTTCCCACTTGTTTTCATCCCATTGGCTTTTGGCCACGAACCGCTTTGGTTTGCAGCGATTGGTCTTATGGTCTGGTCCATGGCAAAGCACACCTTTGATGCCGTGCAGGATATCCCCCAAGATAGCTTCGTTGGTATCAAGACAACCGCTGTTTGGTTAGGAACAAAGGGAAGCGCTTACTGGGTTGGTTTCTGGTGGCTTATCTCAACGATCTTATTTGCGCTGGTAAACATCCCGGTAGCAATAGTTAATGCAGTTATAGCTGGTTACCTAACTGTTGCAATCTTTAGAAAGCCAGTTCCTGAAACCGGTCGAAAGCTATATAGGCTTTCGATTGCCTTCCCATACATTGCAGGAACTGTTGCCGGTGTTCAGTTGGTAGCTGCAATGTTTATAGGTATCTATCCTTGAGCCAGAAATCCATTGTTGTAATCGGCGCTGGCATCAGCGGCCTGGCAACTGCAGCCCTGCTTGCAAAAGCAGGACACAAGGTAAAAGTTCTTGAAGGATCCGATTGGATCGGTGGCAAGTCAAAGCGAATCATCGTGGATGGTCAACGTATGGACACCGGCCCTGCGCTTGTAACTTTTCCAGGGGTCTGGAAAGAGTTTCTTCGCAGGTATGACAATCTTGGCGATACTTCTATACCTGCATCTGAAATCGCTCCAATAGAGTTCGAACCTCTATCCGAGGTGGGCGAATACTTCTATAAGGGGGATAATTGCTTGCTTCCTGTTGAGCCAGGCAATAAGTGGCACGAGAGCTGGAATAGATTCGAAGCCGTTCACGGAAAGCTCGATAAAGAGATCACCACGCTCCTAACTAACACCTCCATGAGCCCAAAGGCAGTGCCCGCGGTGAGCAAGCTAGTTTCCAACTACGGATTTAGGCTCACCACCAAAAGCTACCTCGATGGTTTGAAGTGGTTACCGGAAGGCCTCAAAGAAGTCATCTCGATACACACATTGAATGCAGGAGTAGC
>WLDW01000010.1 GCA_009704605.1 Actinomycetota bacterium | reverse complement strand
TTTGATGTTCATCCCGACAAAGACATTTACTGGTGCACCGCGGATGTTGGCTGGATCACTGGACATTCCTATGTGGTCTATGGGCCACTAACCAATGGGGTCAGTCAGGTCATATATGAAGGTACCCCTGACACCCCAGACTGGGGTCGCTGGTGGCAAATCATCGAAAAATACAAGGTCAGCATTTTCTACACCGCTCCAACCGCTATCAGAACCTTCATGAAGCACGGTCGAGAGATTCCAGATCGCTACGACCTGAGCTCACTTCGGGTTCTAGGTTCTGTTGGTGAGCCGATTAATCCAGAAGCTTGGATGTGGTACCGAGAGGCCATTGGTCGAAACAACTGCCCAATTGTCGACACCTGGTGGCAGACCGAAACCGGAGCTATCATGATTTCCGCTCTGCCAGGAGTAACAGCCACCAAGCCAGGCTCTGCCCAAGTGCCAGTTCCTGGAATCAGCGTGGAGATAGTAAACGAAGCCGGAGAAAAAGTGAGCTCCGGTGGAGGTTACCTAACTATTACCGAACCTTGGCCTTCCATGCTTCGTGGCATTTGGAAAGACCCAGCAAGATTTATCGAGACCTACTGGTCGCAATACCCTGGCAAGTACTTTGCCGGTGATGGAGCGATGCTCGATGACGATGGTGAGATTTGGATTCTTGGTCGAGTTGATGATGTCATGAATGTTTCAGGTCACCGGCTTTCAACCACTGAAATCGAATCAGCCCTCGTGTCACACCCATTTGTTGCCGAAGCTGCGGTAGTTGGTGCAAGTGATGAAACAACCGGGCAGGCGGTTGTTGCCTTTGTGATTTTGCGTGCCGATCAAGTTGGAAATGCGGGATCTGAGTCAGAAGTTTCTGCAGTGCTTCGAGAGCACGTTTCTAAACAGATTGGGCCCATCGCAAAACCAAGACAAATCATGGTGGTTGCCGAACTTCCAAAAACTAGATCTGGAAAGATTATGCGAAGACTTCTCAGAGATGTTGCTGAAGGAAGACCAGTGGGAGACGTTACAACCTTGGCCGATACTTCCGTGATGAGTGTCATCGACGGAAAGTTTCACAGCTAGAAACTAAACCTCGACGATTAGTTCGATTTCCACAGGAGCATCCAACGGAAGAACCGCTACCCCAACCGCGCTTCTGGCGTGGATTCCTTTTTCTCCAAATACGTCACCTAAAAACTCGCTCGCTCCGTTAACTACAGCTGGCTGACCAGAGAACTCGGGAGTAGAGGACACGAATCCGACTACTTTAACTATGCGCTTTATCTTGTCGAGATCTCCGATGACGGTTTTCACTGCCGCGAGCGCGTTTAGAGCGCAGATGGTGGCTAGCTCCTTGGCTCGCTCTGGCGAGACGGATCCGCCAACCTTGCCGGTCTCGGCAAGGTTGCCTGCAATCATGGGTAGCTGTCCAGAGGTAAAGACCAAGTTTCCGGACTGAACGGCTGGAATATAGGCGGCTAGTGGTTTTGCATTTTCGGGCAATAAAAAGCCCAAATCGATGATTCTCTGCTCAATTTGGGACATTTAGCTCACCGGGCGCTTGAAGTATGCAACTAGGCCACCTTCTGGGCCAGTGACGATTTGGACCAATTCCCAGCCCTCTGAGCCCCAATTATTCAGGATTTGGGTGGTGTTATGAATGATTAGGGGGGTTGTGATGTACTCCCATTTTTGCATGGTCAGCCTGCTCTCAGGGTTTGATAGTAACCTTAAGTCTATTCTCACGAAAGGTCTGGCTTTCCCCATGCGCAAATTAATCGGAAGACTCTTTGGTCTGAGCGCCATAGCGGGTCTACTGACTTTTGCACTAATTACTCCTGTTGCTGCCGTGGCCGGATATGCTTCCTCAGCCGGAATTGTCGCCTTTGAGGGTTTGCCTGAATACATCAAGCCAGTAAACGCCTCCCAAACCTCCACTCTTTATGCCAACCAGGACGGCAAGCCTGTCGCACTGGCCAGTTTTTACCACGAAAACCGCATCTCGGTCGATTACGACCAGATGAGCCCGAACATGATCAATGCGGTTGTTGCAACCGAGGATCCTCGGTTTTTCCAGCACGGTGGCGTTGACATCCTGGCTCTAATTAGAGCAACCCTTGGTGTTGCCACCAGTGGACTTTCCGGACCCGGTGGTTCCACAATCACCATGCAGTATGTCAAGAACACTTTGGTCGAAGCCGCCAACATCGAAGGTGACGAAGCCGGTATTGCGTTGGCCACCGAAACCACAATTGAGAGAAAGATTCGCGAAATCCGGTTAGCTATCGCTCTCGAGAGCGTTAGCACCAAGCAGGAGATTCTCGCCGGATACCTGAACCTCGCATTCTTTGGAAACCGAATTAACGGCATCGAGGCTGCTTCGAATTACTACTTTGGCGTTAAGGCTAAAGACCTTTCTGTCCCCCAAGCTGCGATGCTAACCGCGATGCTTAGGGCACCAAATGCTTATAAGCCAGACGTAGCGGAGAATCTCCCGATAGCCAAGACTCGAAGAGACTACGTAATCAACAACATGCGTGACGAAGGCTACATAACCGCAGCTGAGGCAGAGACCTATAAGGCAGAGCCAGTTGTGCCAAACATCAATGAAACCAAAACTGGTTGCGAAGCCAATCAGGCAACTGCTTACTTCTGTGACTACGTGGTTTGGGTGGTGAGAAACTCCGAAGAATTCGGCCCCACTCTCGAAGATCGCGAAGTGCTGTTGCGCCGCGGTGGACTTGAGATTTACTCCACCATGGATCTGGAATTACAAAACACCACTGACGAAGTCGTAAAGGCGGAGTTACCAGTTGATAATCGCTGGGCACTAGGAGCTGCTTCTGTTTCTGTCGAAGTTGGAACCGGTCGAGTATTGTCCATGAGCCAAAACCGAATCTTCGATCAAGAAGTCGATGATGACCCCGCCACAACTAGCGTGAACTACTCCACAGACAAGGCCTACGGTGGCTCTTCTGGATTCCAGACCGGTTCGACTTACAAGATTTTCGTGCTGGCTGAGTGGCTCTCGAAGGGTTTCTTGCTCGGTGATCAAGTTGACGCACGAGATAGAGTTTGGAAAGTCGAAGACTTCTCGGCCAAGTGTGGCGGTATTGCAGGGGATTGGGATCCAAATAACTTCGGTAACACCCAGTTCGAATATCTGAGCGCGCTTAGCGCGACTATCCAGTCTGTAAACACCGCTTATGCAACCATGGCATCATTCTTGGATCTCTGTGACATTAGGGACCGAGCCGCAGCCTTTGGGGTCAAGCGAGCCGATGGCAATGAGCTGTTGTATGTTCAAGCCTCGGTTCTAGGTACCAATGAGCTTTCCCCATTGACGATGGCTGCGGCCATGTCTGGATTTGCCAACGATGGAATCTACTGCTCTCCGATTGCAATAGACCGAGTGGTTGTTAGATCAACCGGGTTGGAAATGAAGGTGCCCACTACCGAGTGCAATCGTGCCGTCACCTCTGAGGTAGCAGCTGCCGCTAGTTATGCATTCCAGTTGGTAGTTAGCGGAGGTACCGGTTCAGCTTCGCGAACTCCTGACCGAGTTCCCCTGGCGGGAAAAACTGGTTCTACTGACAGATTCCTTCACACCTGGATGACTGGATACTCTTCCAAGGTTGCAACGGCAACTTGGGTTGGAAACGTTTCTGGTGCGCAAAACGTCGGTGGCGTTTCAATTGATGGAACACCCGGTGGAATCCTAAGACATGAGATTTGGCGCCAAATTATGACCGTGGCCAACGAGCTATACCCGGGAGAAGCCTTCCCATCACCGCCTTCTATGTACCTTGGGGCTTCCACTGTGGTCATGCCTGATGTCAACGCGCTGCCTCCAGAGATCGCTCTTGAAATCCTTCGCGATGCTGGATTGGCGGCTCAGATTTCTGCCAGTCAGGTTCTTTCTTCAAACCCGCCGGGAACTGTAGCGGCTGCTGACCATGCAACCGGTGCACAACTGCCACGTGGAACTCTAGTTACGATCTCGCTTAGCCGTGGAGGAACAGTTGCGGTGCCAGATGTTGCAGGCTTGAGCATCGCTGATGCAACAGCCAGGCTGCTCTCCTATGGTTTCTCGGCTGTGAGTGCGCCGCAACCTAGTCAGGGCCAATACTTTGTTCACTCGTCAACAGTTCCCGATGGAATGGTAGTTGGAACAAATCCACCTGCTGGTTCATCAGCGGATGCTCTCGGTGCAGTTCTACTGATTATTAGCAAGGGTCCTTAAACCCGATGACTAGCGAAGGTTCTTCCGCTGACTAGTATCTGGCTAGCAATTGGCTTTCTGGCAATAGCCATTTGGGCAATTGTCATTGAGCGGCAGCTTTACGTTATTCGCCGTGAATCCATAAGGGTGCTTCCAAAAGGAAGCTCGCCGATAAACGTCTTGCAAATTGGCGATATCCACTTGGCTCCCTGGCAAAAATCGAAGCAGCGCTTTATTCGAAACTTGGCGAAGCAACCAATTGACCTCGTGGTTAACACCGGAGATAACCTTGGGCACAAAAACGCAATCCCGCCGCTACTTCAGTGCCTAGCACCGCTAATGCAAAAACCAGGCGTTTTTGTAAACGGCTCAAATGATTACTACGCACCGGTACCCAAAAACCCAATCAGTTATGTCTTTCGCTCCTCGGACGTTCCCAAATCAGCCAGGCTAGAAACCATCAGGATGACAAGTGCCTTTGAGCAAGCTGGCTGGATTAACCTGAACAACAAAGGAACCGAGATCGAGCTTTCCGGAAACCGCATCCGCTTTATTGGAGTAGATGATCATCACGTTGGCAGAAGCAACCTATCGGAGCTGGCCGCCAGCCAAACCTTTACCATCGCACTCACTCACGCTCCGTATCTTGAAATACTTAGAGGGCTTACCCTTCGAGGGGCTGAGATGATATTCGCTGGGCACACCCATGGCGGTCAGGTGAGGCTTCCAATTATTGGCGCGCTAACAACCAATAGCGATTTACCTAACAAATTTGCCAGAGGAACTTCGGGCTGGAGTTTTGAAGGGAAAAATTCAATTCTCAGTGTGGTGGCGGGACTTGGAAACTCAATTTTTGCCCCGGTGCGATTTTTCTGCAGACCAGAAGTGAGACTAATCACACTGCTCGAAGTTGCATAGTTTATTGACTGGTTTATTGACTGGTTTATTGACTAGTCGCTTTTTGCCCAGGCGTCTGGCCCAAGCACAATAAAGTCTTCCGCTGAATTCTCACAGCGCGCAGTTTCTCCCACAACGAAGCAGGTAAAACCAAAAGCTGTTATCTGTTCCCCGTCTTGCAGGGAAGGTGATGTAGAAGCATCCGAGTATGGTGAATTCACACAAGTGAAGTCGGCAGTTACCTCACCGGAATTTGCACTGCCCAAAAGCTTTATCTGATTGCCGTAGGTGAATTCGCAATCCGAAGGCTTTGGTAGCGGTTCGTAACGAACTTCTGTTTCTTTGTGTTCGCAAATTGCGACATCGTCGTACTCGCTCAGGGTGCACCAGGTTGGTCCGTTTCCGACCTTAAAAATGACGTCCCCATAGTCAACCAGGAACAAATCTGGATCCACTTGCACAACATCAGCTGGCGCTTCTTGAGGGATGAGTGCTGGGTCAATAGCTGGAAGTGACTGCGATCCATCAGGGTCTGTGGGGGAAGTGTCAGCGCTGCAGCCGGTAAGGCTGAGCGAGACTACCAGTAACGCAATTGCAATTGCTTTGTGCCCCATGGATTAAGGATAGCTATCGGGCTTGAACTAGCTTGCCAAATCCACGCCGTGACTTATCAGAATCAAATTAAGTGATAGGCCTTAAAATTCCTGGGCGACCAGCTCGGCAATCTCGTAAGTATTTAAGGCGGCGCCTTTTCGAAGATTGTCCCCAACCACAAACATTTCGATTGAGTTCTCAAAGTCCAAAGCTTGCCTTACCCTGCCAACAAAGGTCGGGTCCTGGCCTGCTACGTGATTAGGGGTTGGATAGATACCCTTTTCAGGGTCATCCATCAGCACAACGCTCGGTGATGCCTCCAGCTCCGCTTGCACCTCGGCAACGGTTAGAGGATTCGCGAAGGTGGCGTGGACAGCCAGCGAGTGAGACACCTGAACCGGGACCCGAACGCAGCTGGCCGCAACTTTTAGATCCTTAATTCCTAGAATCTTTCTCGATTCGTCTCGAACTTTCATCTCTTCGGAAGAGTGACCTCCAGCTTTTAGGGATCCAGCCATAGGAATAACGTTCAGCGCAATTGGCACGGACCAGAGTGAATCCGCTTGGTTCAAACCGGCTGCTTTCAGCATTGACGCAACGTCTCCGCTTCTGGTTCCGGCAAGCGGATCGGTAGCTACAACGGCGATTTCTTTTTGCAGCTGGTCTACCCCAGCAGCCCCCGCACCGGAAACTGCCTGGTAACTTGCAACAACCAGCTCGGTTAGTTTCCACTTCGCGTGCAGTGCTCCAAGGGCAGCCATCATGGTCAAAGTTGTGCAGTTGGGGTTCGAGATTATTCCAAGTGGGCGGTTTTTTGTTTGCTCTGGGTTTACCTCTGGGACAACGAGTGGCACTTGATCGTTCATTCGGAACGCAGCTGAGTTATCCACCACAACCGCTCCGTGTTCAACGGCAATCGGTGCCCAAATTTCTGCAATCTCATCTGGCACATCAAACATGGCGATATCGATGCCATCAAATGCCTCGGCGGAAAGCTCAACGACGGTTAGGTCTTGACCGTGAACCTTTATCTTTTTTCCAGCAGATTTCTTGGAAGCGATTAGGCGAATCTCACCCCAGATGTTTTCTCGCTCGTTAATTATTGAAACCATCACGGTGCCGACAGCGCCGGTGGCTCCTACGAGTGCGAGGTTTGGCTTTCTGGACAAGTTATCTTCCAGTTCCTGCGTGAACAACCGCTTCGGTGTCGCCATCTAGACCAAAGGCGCTGTGAACAACCCGGGCTGCCTCGATAACCTGATCACTTCTGGTGATGACCGAAATACGAATCTCGGAGGTAGAAATCATTTCGATATTGACTCCTGCTTTTGCCAAAGCACCAAACAAAGTTGCAGAAACTCCCGAATGAGTTTTCATTCCCGAACCAACAACCGAAAGCTTTCCGATGCTCTCATCGAACTGCAAAGAGGCAAAGCCCATGTGATCTTTTGCTGCTTCAAGAGCCTGTATTGCCTTCTTTAGGTCTTCGGCAAGAAGAGTGAATGAGATATCGCTTAGCTTGGTGTTGGAAACAGCAACGTTTTGAACAATCATGTCGATGTTGATACCAGCTTCTGCAACCACGGTGAATAGCTCGGCAGCTTTACCAGGAACGTCAGGAATACCAACAACGGTGATCTTGGCCTGGCTCTGATCGACCGCTACGCCTGCGACTATTGACTCTTCCATGGTTTCTCCGCTCGAATAAATGGTAGTGCCGGGGTTATCAGTAAAACTAGAGCGAACCCTAAGGTCCACTTTATGGCGCCTCGCGAATTCAACCGCCCTGATGTATAAAATCTTGGCTCCAGCAGCAGCCAGCTCAAGCATCGACTCAATATCAATTGAGTCGATCTTTTTGGCTCTTGGAACAGACCTTGGATCGGCGGTGTAAACGCCGTCAACGTCGCTGTAAATCTCGCAAACATCTGCATTTAGACCAGCAGCTAGCGCCACCGCCGTAGTGTCTGAACCACCGCGACCAAGCGTTGTTATATCCCCGCTGGTTGGGTCAAAACCTTGAAAACCAGCAACAATTGCGATCTCACCTTTATCTATAGCTTCTTGAACCCGGTCTGGGGTTACCTCAGCGATACGGGCATTTCCATAGGTTGAATCGGTAATGATTCCGGCCTGCAAGCCAGAGAAAGATCTTGATTTTTCACCCATGGAGTTAATGGCCATAGATAAAAGTGCAACGGAGATGCGCTCACCTGCGGTGAGCAGCATGTCTAACTCTCTTGGGGTAGCTTCCGGATCGTCGGAAACGTTGTTGGCTAATTCCAAAAGATCATCGGTAGTGTCCCCCATGGCCGAAACAACAACAACGACTTGATTCCCGGCACGGTGAGTTTCGATAACTCTTTTGGCTACCAGTTTGATTTTTTCAGCATCGCCCACGGATGAACCGCCGAACTTCTGAACAATCAGTGCCAAAGGATGCTCCTGTGGGATTTTTGGGGAGACTACCTCAATCTTTGAGGTAAGAAGCCAAGTCTAGCTGACTGTCCTTCTGCCCTCAAAGGCCCGTCCGAGAGTAATCTCATCGGCATATTCCAAGTCTCCGCCCACCGGCAGTCCCGAAGCTAGGCGGGAGATGGTGATTCCCATTGGTGAAAGCATTCTGGTGAGATACGTAGCAGTTGCCTCACCCTCTAGGTTTGGATCGGTAGCAATAATTACCTCTTTAATCTCAGGATCGGCAAGCCTGCCAACTAGTTCCTTGATTCGCAGGTTGTCGGGGCCAATTCCTTCAATTGGGCTGATGGCCCCACCAAGCACGTGATACAAACCCTTGAACTCTCTGGTCCGCTCAATAGCCTGAACGTCTTTGGATTCCTCAACAACGCAAATACTGGCTTTAGATCTTCTTGGGTCACGGCAGATATTGCAAAGCTCCTGCTCGGCTACGTTGCCACACTGCTCACAAAAGCGAACTCGCTCGCGAACCTCAGTCAGTACCTGAGCTAGCTTGATGGCCTGATCTTCGTCAGCCTGCAAAAGGTAAAAGGCAATCCGCTGCGCGGATTTAGGTCCGACTCCAGGCAGTCTTCCAAGCTCATCAATTAGCTCTTGGATTACACCTTCATACATCTAACGACCGCCAGCTTTTGGATCTTGAATGGGTTCAGCACCTAGCACCTCACGAAGCAACGATTCACCATATCTAGCTTCTTCATTCACCATGGAGTTTCTAGATGAGGGTGCACTCTTTGCCTCCGAAGCTTCGCTCACTTCTTGTTCAACAACTGGAATAACAGTGGTGGCAGGCTCTGCCTGCTCGGTCACCGAAGCAACTTCGGCACCTTCTTCGATGTGTGGGCGGAACTTCACTTGAATTCCAAGAACTGCAAAGATTGCTTTTCGCAATGCATCTGTTGAGCGGCTATCTGCCTTGAACGAATCAAGATCTTTTTGACTCAAGAACTTCAAGGTAAGAACATCGTCAGTTAGATCCATAACGGTAAGTGTGAATGCAACCATCCAAGCAGCTCTAGATTCCTTCTTGACCTGACCGATTATTTCCGCCCAAGCACTCATCAAGACTTGCTGTGTTACAGCAGGAACAGAACCAGCGGAAGCTTTTGCAACCGGAGCAGCTGCAGCTTTTGCAGGCTGCGGAGTTTCTGCTCTTGGAGCAGCATCTACAGTTTTTGGAGCAGCAACACTTGGGGCTGAAGTTGGAACCGGAGCGCTTACGGGTTCGGCTGCCGCAGCTACACCCATGCGACGCTCTAGTCTTTCGATACGAGCCAGTGATCCAACTTCGGTTTTATCGCTGGCAGGAACAAGAACCTTCGCACACATCAACTCAAGCTGAAGCTTGGGGCTGGTGGCGCCAGACATTTCTGTAAGTGCGTTAGCAACTGCCCCTGCAGCATGAGTTAGCTCTGCCATTCCAAAGCTCATTGCCTGCAGACCCATTTTCTCCAGCTCCGCTGGTGCTATACCTCTTAGTACAGACTTGGCCTCGTCGCCTACCGAGAGAACGACAATTAGATCTCTTAGTTTTTCTAGAAGGTCTTCAACAAACCGTCTTGGGTCCTGGCCGGACTGAATCACCTTGTCGACGCTTGAGAACACCAGCGATGAGTTCTGGGTGGCGAAAGCGTCGACTACCTCATCAAGCAAGTTGGCGTGGGTGTATCCAAGCAGGGCTGCTGCCCTGTCGTACTCAATCTCAGCAGAGCCAGACTTTAGTTCAGAACCGGCGATTAGTTGATCCAAAAGAGATAGTGAATCTCGAACTGAGCCACCGCCTGCTCGAACAACTAGGGTCAGCACCCCTGGTGCTGGCTTTACTTTTTCGGTGGCGCAAACTTCTTCTAGGTAATCCAACATCTCTGCTGGAGCTACTAACCGGAACGGATAGTGGTGAGTTCTGGAACGGATGGTTCCAATAACCTTTTCGGGTTCGGTGGTAGCAAAAATGAACTTCACGTGGGCTGGTGGTTCTTCCACAATCTTCAAAAGAGCATTGAAACCTTGAGGGGTGACCATATGAGCCTCATCAAGAATGAAGATCTTGAATCTATCTCTGGCTGGAGCAAAGATTGCTCGCTCGCGAAGATCTCTCGCGTCATCGACACCGTTGTGGCTAGCTGCGTCAATTTCTACAACATCTAGAGATCCTGAACCATCGCGTGATAGCTCAATACAACTTGCGCACTTGCCACATGGTGTATCGGTTGGACCCTCGGCACAGTTTAGGCAGCGAGCAAGAATTCTTGCTGAGGTAGTTTTACCGCAACCTCTAGGGCCAGAAAACAAATAAGCGTGATTTACCCGGTCGGTTCTAAGCGCTGTCATCAAAGGTGCAGTGACTTGAGCTTGTCCAATAAGTTCGGCAAAGGTCTCAGGTCTATAGCGACGGTAAAGGGCTTGATTCACTTTTCTAACCTAGCTCCTTTGTATGACAGACCAATAAAAAGACCCCCCGCACACCCATCAGAGCCCAGCTACCCTTGCTATCTTTCGATCCTGGGGGAGTTCACCAAGATGACGCCGCACGGGGAGTCAACCTCAATTCTACCGCGACCCCCGAGACGGCTAAACTGAGAGGACCGAACCAGGAGAATTCGCCTAGTGGCCTATGGCGCACGCTTGGAAAGCGTGTTGGGTGAAAGCCCTCGGGGGTTCGAATCCCCCATTCTCCGCCAGCGCAACTTAAACCCCGTCAATCCGAGGATTAGGCGGGGTTGTCTATTTCCCTGAAAGACGCGAATTACTGAGGCTAATGTTAACTACTTGACAAACTAGTTGTTAAGTAGTTAACTAAGCCGCATGAATAGAAGTCGCATAACCTTTACCCTGAACGAGCTTGTCTATGTCCTGAATTCAACTGCGGATCGGCTGCTTCGGGCAAATTTTGAACTCACCTATAGCCAGTTTCTCTTTCTTGTAACCCTTATGAGCCAGGACAAACCAACACCTAGTTATCTAGCTGAGTGTCTGGGTGTTTCTCGAGCGGCAGTAAGCCAGAGACTCTCGTGGTTTCAAGAACGTAACCTCGTGAGGGTCTCTAGGGTGTCCGGAAACGAAAAGAATCTGTCCTTAGAGCTCACCCGCAAGGGAGAGCTGTTGGCAACCCAGTCTGCAGACTTTTTAGAGAAAGAGTTCAGGATTCTTTTCGATGGTGGTTCCTCTGTTGATCTTGAAAAGCTTGACAAGACATTGACACAAGTGAAAACACAACTAATCAAGAAAATGGAGTCCAGAAATGCAGCCTGAGAAACTATTTGACCTATCGCGTCTAAAGCACACTAAATCCCTGTTCTGGCTAGCTGTTATCTGCGTCGTGGTCGCCATTGCACTTATCCCTTTGTGGATACTGGACTCAAGGGAACTGCTTGGAGTATCTGTTTGGGAAAAGCCAATTAAGTTCTACATCTCCGTTGCGATTTTCTCATTCACCTACTCTTGGCTTAGCTCATTCCTTACTAGAGGAGACCGCTGGGTCAAGCTCACAGGATTTGTTATCGCGGTATCTCTTGCCGTTGAGAACGTTTTGATTTTGGCAATGGCGAGCATAGGTGAAACTAGCCATTTCAATGTTTCAACTCCAACCGCCATTGCAATTTGGTCAATCATGGCGACCTTCATTTCAATTGTGCTTTTCTCAACGATTTTTATAAGCTTGATGATCCTGTTTCAAAAGCAGCAGGAGTTCAATCTTAAGTTGGCACTTGCCTTAGGAAGTATCAACACTGCGGTTGGTATGGGGCTTGCTTACTTGATGACCTGGCCAACCGCAACCCAGTTGGCTAACTACCAAGGGATAGCCGGAGCCCACGCAGTTGGAGTTTCAGATGGTGGTCCTGGTTTGCCATTTCTTGGCTGGAGCACAGTAGCCGGTGATTTGCGAGTAGGGCACTTCTTTGGACTTCACTCGATACAGGTAGCAGCCATTCTGCTAGCCATATCTTTGCTCCTACCTTTTGCCTTCCGGAGTCCCCTGATCGTCGTTGGAAACATCACCTGGCTTGGTTTTGTTGGACTTGTGACCTGGCAGTCGCTTAGAGCTGAGCCGTTTGCTTCGCCTAGTGAAACTACTCTTGTCGGCTATGCTGTTCTTCTTTCTGTTGCCGCTTTGAGTTTTGCCCTTTTGGTTGTGACTCAGAATCGGAGTAGCAAAAAGAAATAGGCCTAGGAAACAAGTTAGGGAGCCCTGTTGGATCTTTTTGTAACTGGTACTTTTGCGGGTCTCGCATTGGCTATCCCCCTAGGTCCGATGGCGATTTTGCTTATTAGCACCACCATCAAACACGGTCGTGGAATAGGTTTCTTCGGAGCCCTTGCAATGGCAACGGTTGACCTTTGCTATGCAGCAGTTGTTTTTGCTTTTGGAAATCTGGCAATAAGCCTTCTGACCGACTGGCTATTTCCTATGCGTTTGGCAGGATCTCTGATATTGACAATTGTGGCTGTAAGAATCTTTGTAGCTGCGAGAAGATCCTCCGCCCTAAATCTTTCTTCGGATCCAATAGCAAAGCCCACAAGATTGGCAACTTTTGCTAAATTCTTTGGTCTCACAGTTCTAAATCCCGCTACCGCCTTTTACTTTGTCGGCATTACGCCGTCAGTAGCTGAATTAGCGTCCGCGGGGGATTTGATAGTCGGAATTGGCTTGTTTGCAATAGGTGTTTTTGTCGGTTCACTGGTTTGGCAATTTGGTCTGGTTTTTGCAGCAACCATCACTTCTAAATTCACAAATCACAAAGTCCAGCAAGGAATCCAATTCGCAGGTGCTTTATTGATTCTGGTTTTGGCGATATTTCTGATTCTGAGGTAGATCGCCTGATTTTTACCGATTGTACTTACTAGGCTGGTCACATGGATTTAATCACTTGCCTTTGGTTCAACGGTAACGCCCGCGAAGCCGCAACTTTCTACACCAGCATTTTTCCTGACAGCGAGCTAGCCGATAACTGGCTCGCCCCTGCAGAAACACCTGGGAACCACAAGGGTGAAGAAGTTGTAGTGAATTTCAAGATTTTTGGAAAGCCCTTCATTGGCCTAAACGGTGGCCCACAATTTAGTCACAGCGAGGCAGTGTCTTTTCAGATCCCTTGCAAGGATCAAGATGAAATTGATCACTACTGGGAACTACTAACCAAAGATGGCGGCCAAGAGAGTCAGTGTGGCTGGCTAAAGGACAAGTTTGGGGTCTCCTGGCAAGTCACTTCTCCGAGAATGATGGAATTCCTCTCTGGGCCTGACCCATTCGGTTCTCATCGTGCAACTGAGGAAATGCTGAAGATGCGAAAAATTGACCTTACAAAAATGGAGTCTGCCTACCTGGGTAAATAAGCAACCCATTTGTTGCATTAATGCTATGTAGCATCTATACTACATACATGAGTAGAAATTCCGAAGAGCCGGTATTCAACCAGATAGAGCAGATTCGCACTGCCAAGGGGTTGAGTAGGCAAGAGCTGGCAGATCTCGTTGGAGTCCACTACCAAACCATTGGCTACCTAGAACGCGGGGAATACA
>WLDW01000001.1 GCA_009704605.1 Actinomycetota bacterium | reverse complement strand
TCTTCGAGGTTGTATATGCAGGCAACTTTTGTCCCCTGATAAATGCGCTCCTTGCTGAGTCGGTATGCCTCAAAACTGCCGTGCCAATCTAGATGATCTTCGGCAATGTTTAGGCATGTGGCGCTAAATGGCTCGATGTGGTTCATGTAGTGCAACTGAAATGAAGACACTTCAACAACTAGTACTTCGAACTCTGCAGGGTCTCGAATGCAGTCAAGAATTGGCTTCCCGATGTTTCCACAAGCCACAGCCCTAACTCCAGAGGCAAGCAGCATGGCTTCGGTTAGCTCAACCACCGTGGTTTTTCCGTTTGTGCCGGTGACGCATATCCACTCTTGTTTGACGTCAAACCGGTCTCTAAGTCTCCAAGCCAAATCGAGATCTCCCCAAATGGGAATCGTCTTCTCATTAGCGTTTTGCACTAGAGCATTAGTGGGTGCAACACCGGGCGAAACAACCATAAGGTCTGGGTTGAAATCCTCGATAGCTTTTTGCTGTTCGGCCAGTTTCCCGATCACAGAGGGTATACCCAGCACTTCGACAATGTCCAAAATTTCAGCTGAGGCAGAATCAGCAACCACTAGCACTTTGGCGCCAAGCTCATGAAGAGTGTCTGCAACTGAGAATCCAGTTTTTGCCAATCCAACAACCACGACTGAGAGTTGAGACCAATCGGAGTGCCAACTGGAAAGGTGATCCAGAGAACCCAATTTGTTAGCCATAAATCCACTCAAGGTAAAACAGTCCGATTCCAGACAAGACCGATAGTCCTGCAATAATCCAGAACCTCACCACGACAGTAATCTCGGCCCAGCCCTTCAGCTCAAAATGATGATGCAGTGGGCTCATCAGAAAAATACGTTTACCCTTGGTGATTTTGAAGTAAGCCCGCTGCAAAATAACTGAACCGGTGACAATCACGAACAAGCCGCCAACTAGCACAAGCAGGATTTCAGTTCTTGAAAGAATCGCTAGTGCTGCAAGAGCACCTCCCAAGCTCATTGAGCCGGTGTCCCCCATAATGATTTGCGCCGGTGTGGTGTTCCACCAGAGGAAACCGATTCCCGCTCCGGTGATCGCAGCGGCAATAACTGCAAGATCTAGAGGGTCCCGGATTTCATAACAACTGGCAACATTTTCAATGACTCGTCCGCAGGCCTGATTAAATTGCCAGAATCCAATCACGGCATAAGCTCCGATGGCCATAATGCTGGCACCGATGGCAAGCCCATCTAGGCCATCGGTAATGTTAACGCCATTCGAAGTTGCTGAGATGAGCAGGAAGATCCAGAGGACCAGCAAAATCGAGCCGACGACACTGCCAAACATCATCAAGTCAAAACCAGTGTCACGGATAACTGATATCTGGGTAGATGCCGGAGTTACCCCACGCTCGTTTGGGCTTCCGAATGCAAAAAACGCGAAGGCCACAGCCACGACAGCTTGACCAGCAATCTTGGCCCAACCGCCAAGTCCGAGTGACCTTTGTTTGTGAGTCTTGATGAAATCATCAATGAATCCAACAATGCCCAGGCCAACCATTGCCAGGATTACCAGCAAGGCAGAAATTGAAGGTGTTTCTCCGTTAATCAGCTTTCCAGTGAAGTAGCCGATGACAGACGCAAAAATAATGACAACGCCGCCCATGGTGGGAGTGCCGCGTTTGATGTGATGAGTCTTGGGTCCATCCTCGCGAATGAACTGACCCCATTTCCACTTCCTGAAAAGCCAAATAAATGCCGGGGTCAAAAACAATGTAAACGCCAAGCTGATGGCGCCAGCGGCAAGTAATGCTCTCACTTGACTGCCTCCATAAGCTGGTCTCCCAGGACCCTTAGGTTTGCTGACTTGGAAGATTTCACCAAGACAGTATCGCCTTGAGAGAGTATCCCACGCAGATACTCCAAAGCCTCGTCAATCGAGAGGAAAAACTTCGATTCGCCGTCCCATGAGCCTTCTTGGCTAGCCCCCATGTGAATCAATTTGGCTTTCTCGCCGACCACAACAAGTTGGTCAATATTTAGCCGCACGACAAGTCTTCCAATGCTGTCGTGCTCGGATACCGACAGGTCTCCGAGCTCGGCCATATGTCCAAGCACTGCAATAGTTCTTGACCCGAATCTGCCAAGCTGTGCCAAAGTCTGAAGTGCGGCCCTCATAGAATCAGGGCTCGCGTTGTAGGCGTCGTTGATTACCGTCACGCCGTCGGCTCTAACTACCCGTTGCATTCTCCAGCGCTCAGCCAGCTGCATCGAAGCAAGTGCTTCAGCGATGATCTGCTTGCTCGCTCCCAGCAGGTGCGCTGCGCAAGAAGCCGCCAGTGCGTTCATGATGTGCACGTCTCCGAGAATGTTTAATCGAATAGTTTGCTCATCACCATCTGGCCAGTGCATCGTGTAGCTTGTTCCATCCACCATTGTGGTCACATTCGAAGCTCGGTAACTCGCCTCAGCGCTCGTACCAAACCAACTAACTTCAGCCTTGGTTAACTTCTGCATGTCGCGAACGTAGCTGTCGTCAACGTTTAGTACCACTTTGGCCCCTGGCCGTAACGCGCTAGCAAGTTCAGATTTGATCTTTGCCGTGACATCGATGCCACCAAACTCTCCAACGTGCGCCAGGCCAACTTTCAAGATAATCCCGATGTCTGGGTCTGCCATTCTTGCAAGGTACTCAATGCTGCCAATGCCCTCGGCACCCATTTCAACAACAAGAAACTCGGTCTTCTCGTCCGCACGCAAAATTGAAATCGGAGCCCCAACTCGATTATTGAATGATTCGATTGGGGCAATGGTTGGTCCCAACCGACTGAGAATTTCTCGAAGCATGTTCTTGGTGGTTGTTTTTCCATTTGAACCGGTGATCCCAACAACTTTTAGCTTGCCTTTGGCCTTGAGCTGCCCAACCAACCAAGAAGCCAAGATGCCCAGTGATTCTTCGCTGTTTTCTACAACTATCTGATTGATTTGTTCCGGTAATTGACGTTGCACGACTGCGGCAATAGCACCTCTAGCTAAAGCATCCCCTACATAGTTGTGACCATCTGTGACCTCGCCAGGTCTAGCAAAAAAAAGGCCGCCTGAACTAATTAGCTTGGAATCGGTCTCGACTGTTCCAGATACTTCAGCTGTTGGATCTCCCACCAAGGTGCCATTCAATATTTGTGCCAGATCACTGAGTTTTAGCTGAATCATGATCTACTTCCACTCCGTAGGAATGTCTGGAGAGACACTTGTCGATGGAGCAATTCTGTTGGTCAAAAGCACTTGAGAAAGAATCTTTTGATAGCTGGTCACAGCTGCTTGAGAATTTGTGTAAATCTGTTTTGGTTTGTAAACCATTACTCCAATCGCATATTGGGGATCTTCAGATGGTGCCATTCCTAGAAATGATGTAGCAAAGTAATCTCCGTAGCCAGAGCCTTCTGGAATTTCTGCGGTGCCAGTTTTACCAGCGGAACGGTACCCGGGGACGGAGGTAGCCCTACCAATCGCACCATCCTCTACAACTTCTTCTAGCATCAAAACGACATCCCGGGCGGTTTGTGCTGATACCACTTGGGTAGCAGTTGATTTCGGTATCGAGGTCATTTCGCCGTTTTCGTCTCTGCAGCCAGCAACCAAAACTGGATTCAACCGCACACCGGAGTTCGCGAGGGCCTGGTAGGCCGATGTCATCTGAACTGATGAAGCAGATAATCCCTGACCGAATAAAGTTGTGACGTTTGTAACACCATCCCAGTCCCGGTAGTCATTTAGCACTCCACTGGTTTCACCTTCAAAGCCAACCTCGGTAGCCTTGCCTAGACCAAACCGGAGCATGTAGTCATACCTACTGCTGGCCGGTATGTCCTGGGCGATCATGATCGTTCCAACGTTTGAGGAGTACCTCAACACACCGGCAAGGGTCAATTTCATTGTGTCGTGCGAGAAGCTATCGATGATGGTGCTATCAAAGATCCTTATCGAGTCCGGCGCACTCACTCTGGTTCCCATGTTTGCAAAACCCAAATCAATTGCAGTGGCAGCGGTTAGTGACTTCATCGTGGATCCAGGTTCATAGGCAAACTGAAAAACCCTTGCGCCACGTTCTTCTGGCGGAGATTTTCCAGGATCGTTGGGGTCAACGCTTGGTGCTTCGGCAGCCAAAACGATTCGGCCGGTCTTTACTTCAATGACCACCGCAGATGCCCAGTCCGCATCCAAACGCTCTACCTCACTGGCAAGAATTTGTTGTGCTTGATATTGCAAGCTTGCGTCGATGGTTAGAACTACATCCCGCCCAGGCTTTACCTCTTGGGTTACCACCGCGCTGGCTGGAATCCTGATGCCATCGACACCAGTTTCAAAACGCTCTTGGCCATCAACACCGGCCAAGCAAGCGTTGAACTGCCTCTCTATTCCCGCAAGGGCCTTGCCGTCTGTTCCGACGAAACCAATCAGGTTTCCAGCCACCGCGCCATTTGGATAGAGACGATTCTGGAATGCGTCGGAGAATATCCAAGGAATGCCAAGCTCAACAATCTGTCTTTGAGTATCGGCGTCAACACGCTTTTTGAGGTTCACGTAGCTCGAAGTTCCAGTAAGTTTTGGCAACAAGGATGCAACATCTTCCTGCAATATCCTGGCTAGCTCTGTGGCAACTTGCTCCACGCTGGTGACTTGGGTGGCTCCATCAATTACTCTCTCGACTGGCCCAACCATCGCTGGCGCAGCGTTGATGTCGTAGCGATAAACAGTTGTTGCCAAAATAGTGCCGTTGGCATCAACAATGTCCCCGCGGATAGCAGGAATAGTTCGCGCTACGGCACGCTTTTCGTAGGAGAGCTGACTGATTTGTTCTGCTCTAACGATCTGGAAGTCAATTAGTCGAACTGAAAAAACTAACACCAGAATTGCCGAAATCGAGAGGAATACTCTCATTCTTCTGGATATGTTGGTTTGCCCCGCTGGAATCATTAGTGGAGAAACCTCTCAGGAGTTATCTTGTCGGTGATGCTGGTATCAGGCTGGACGAAACAATGGGCTCCGATGGGATTGCCACTGGTTCAGTTGCACTAGCTGGAACAGTCACCTGGTTAATTTGAGTTGACTCAATAATCATTGCCGAATTGGCTACTAAATTCGTGGATTGAGCACTCGCGATTGGTGCAGGAAGCGGGTGACCAAGAACGGCCTGATCGGTCAACCGAAGAAATACTGGGTTGGTATTTGCAACCATGCCTAGGCGGCTAGCAGTGTTTAGCAAATTCTGATTAGAGGCAAGTGAAGATACTTCCTCGGAAAGAATCTGTGACGTAGTCTCAAGTTCACGCTTTTCTCTCTTTAGATCAGATAGCTCATACACAGACTGTGAGGTGAGGATTGTAAGTAGCAGGTGGAGTATTGAGACGGCTACGAAGCCTGTCACCAAAATCATTACCACCGGAGCACTGACGCGAGATTTTCTAAGTGAATTCATGCTACTTTCCTGATTTTTTCCGCTACTCGCAAGCGCACTGAAGCAGAGCGCGGGTTTGCAGCTATTTCTTGGAGGGTTGCCTGTTCGGCGCCCTTTATTACTAATTTCAAAACTGGAGCGTGCTCAGGAAGCTCGAAAGGCAAGTCAATTGGTGCTGATGAAGTAGCAGCCTGAACTATGGCTTGCTTTACGATGCGATCTTCCAGCGAGTGGTAGGCCAGCACCAGTAACCTTCCGCCTATTTCAAGAGCGTTGATGGCTGCAGGAATGGCACTTTCTAGAATCTCTAGCTCTTGGTTTACAGCGATCCGAAGGGCCTGAAAGACCCGCTTTGCAGGGTGACCGGATGACTTGCCTGGGATGAAGGGCACGATCTTGCTGATGATGCCAGCCAGCTGTTTACTGGAAACAATCGGCGTACTCGCTCTTCTAGAAACTATCTCAGTCGCGATTTTCTTTGCAAAGCGCTCTTCGCCATATTCCTTGAAAATTCGAGCAAGTTCTATTTCGCTAGCGGTTGCAATCAGCTCCGCGGCGGTTTCTCCAGCAGAAGAATCCATCCGCATATCAAGCGGCGCATCAAAGCTGTAAGCGAAGCCACGATCTGGGCTATCGATTTGCATTGAGCTAACGCCCAGATCCATCAAGATTGCCGACGCTTCAGAAAAACCGAACTTCGAAAGAGCTTCAGGAATCTGCTCATAGGTTCCGTGAAAATACTTCACGCGGGAGCCAAATACCTCAAGCCTTTTGCCAGCAAGTTCTAGGGCAAGCAGGTCACGGTCGATTCCAATTACGGTGAGGTTCTCAAAGCTATTCAAAAAAGCCTCGGAGTGTCCTCCAAGGCCAAGGGTGCAATCAACTAAGACCGCGGAATCGCTTGCGAGCGCAGGGGCTAGTAACTCCAAGGTACGAGCTAGCATCACTGGTTCGTGTAGTGATTCGAGATTCTTGTTTGTCATGAGGTGATAGGCCCCTTAGCCGCCTGATTGGTTTTGATATCGGGGAAGAAAATCAAACCCAAATCAGGCAGTCAAGGTCAAAACAGGCCTGGAATCACCTCCTCGGAAATTTCCGAGAAGTCATTTTCTTTGTTTGCTAAGTAGTCAGTCCAAGCCGTGGCGTCCCAAATCTCTGCCCTTGACCCAACGCCAATAACAACGAGCTCTTTACCTAGTCCTGCGTAGGTTCTTAGAGCTGGTGGGATAGTTACTCTGCCCTGCTTGTCAGGGATTTCGTCCGACGCTCCGGAAAGAAAGATTCTTAGGTAGTCGCGGGCCTGCTTGCTAGTGATTGGTGCCTGGCGAATTGTTTCGTTTATCGCCTCAAACTCTTTTGAGGAGAAAACGTAAAGACAACGGTCCTGGCCACGGGTAAGTACCAGTCCAGAAGAAAGATCATCGCGGAACTTGGCTGGAAGAATAACCCTGCCCTTTTCGTCCAGCTTGGGGGCGTGAGTGCCTAGAAGCATCGAAATCCCCTTCCCCTTGCAATAGGCCGCTTTTGCGATTTCCTCCACTATACACCACTTTGACCCACTTTGTGGTCAAAATTGGGAAAAAAGACCCATTCGGGCGTGTTTGGCCTTAAATGCAAAAAGACCCTCAAAATGAGGGCCAAATTGGGCTAGTTACTAGGGTTTACTCCCCTTGCCTCTTATCCCAGCGGTCTTCGAAGAAATTACGACCAGGCTTTGGGGAGTTTGGGGTGGATTGGCCAAAACCTGAGCTTAGGTCCGGAAGCTGGATGTTTGAGGTGGCAACAACTAGTCCGGCGAGCATGATCAAGAATCCAACCACGCCAACAATGGAGAACTGAATAAGAACTCCTGTTAGAAGCAGCCCGAGCCCGACTACGGCTAACAGTGCTCCACCGATTAGCTTGGCTGCAGGATTTCCGACGCGTTTAGCCTTAGAGGCTATGCCCTTGTCGCTGTCCATGAGCCCGCGCTCTAGCTCATCTAGCAGCTGCTGTTCGCGCTCTGACAAACCCATGAGGAACTCCCAATTCGATAGCTCTTGAGCCAAGTCTAACCCAATCAAGCTAGTTAGGCTATTGCTGTGAATGAATCCGAGAGCCTGCTGAAGTTAGTGCAGGAGCACCTGGACGAGTTTTGTGCCACCCAGCTGCGAGAGTTCGGGGCAATTTCGGAAGACCTAGCGCCTCTGGTGAGTTATACCCAAGCACTACTGCAAGGCGGCAAGCGTTTTCGGGCGCTGTTTTGCTATTGGTCCTGGGTTGGCCACCTTGGCACTGCACCTATTCAATCAAGTGATCAGCGTGCGCGCTCGGCCGAAGCCATGGTTGGAATTGCGGCCTCACTCGAGATGTTTCAGGGTGCAGCACTGGTCCACGATGACTTGATAGACCAGTCCGATCTGCGCCGCGGTCAGCCAGCAGTTCACAAACGATTTGAAACCCTTCATAAAAACTCTTACTGGGCTGGCTCGCCAGAGAGATTTGGTGTTGCAGGATCTGTTCTTGTTGGGGACCTAATGCTTGGTTGGAGCAGCGAGATATTCGGTAGCGCGCTATTGAATGCTCCAAGTAACGAAGTTTCGGCAGCTTGCCGAGATGAGTTCAGCCGAATGCGCGTTGAGGTCATGGCTGGTCAGTACCTGGACGTCGTGGAAGAAAATGCCGCAATAACCAGGCCGGTAGAAGATGCCGTAGGCAGGGCCAACAACGTTATTTTGTACAAGAGTGCCAAGTATTCAATCGAGGCACCACTTCTAATCGGTGCCGCATTCGCGGGGGCTAATCCTGATCAGCTAAGGCAGCTATCAGAGTTTGGTGTTCCACTAGGAATGGCCTTCCAACTGCGTGACGATGTGCTGGGGGTATTTGGTGATTCGGCCATTACCGGTAAACCTGCAGGCGATGACCTTAGAGAAGGAAAACGCACTGTGCTCATTGGTTACACCAGAGCCTCTCTGACCGCCTCCGTTGGCAAGCTCTTTGACGAAATGCTCTCCTCGCGAGAGCTAACAGATGAGCAGGTTTCCTTTTTGCAACAAACAATCATTGGCTCTAAAGCTCTGGAGAAAGTTGAGCGAACCATTACCGAACTAGCCGATCAGGCAATGGCGGCATTGGAAAGAATTGAAATCGATGGCCAGGCCAAGGCGCAACTAAAGTCGATGGCTCAAAGAGTAATTGACCGCCAGGCTTAGATATCTAGCATCTGGGCTAGACGCCTTACTGGGGCCTTTTTACCTTCCAAAAGAGATTGAAGTGGTGTCTGACCCAAAACATCAGAGTGGGTAAAAAGCCAAGTGATGGACTCTTCGATGCTGTATCCAGAATCCAGCAGCATGATGATGGTTCCTCGAAGTGGAGCCAAGGGCTCTCCTTGAACTATCACGTCAGCTGGAATCATTAGCTGTCCATCTTTTTTGACTGCCACCAGGCTGTATTCCTCCAGGAGTCGGTTTACTCTTCCTTTTGGAACGTTGAGTGTTTCCGCGGCTTGCTCCACGGTAATCCAGTTCTTCACTGGATCTGAAGTATTGTTCACGCTACTAGATTGCCACACCCGAGCCCTTCACGGAATAACCAATCTTGCTGTGTGAACATAGAAAGGCTTATGAAGCCACAAACTCGCTCAATCAAGCCAATCGAGTTGGCTTTGATTGCGCTGCCGAGGCGAAGTTCATACATATCTATTAAGTGCAGGAGAGCTAAATGGCTGACCTTCTAGGTCACCTGGTAGCTGGCCGCTATTTGATCAAGGCCTTTGTGGCTTCTGGTGGCATGGCGAGCGTTTATCGAGCCCAAGACCAAATCCTGGAACGGGAGGTTGCGCTTAAGGTTATTCACCCACACTTAGCAACCGATAGATCCTTTATCGAAAAGTTTCGTCGGGAAGCAAAAATGGCCGCTTCGCTATCTCACCCGAACTTGGTAAACGTGTTTGACCAGGGAACTGATAACGACATCACCTTCTTGGTCATGGAATATGTTCCTGGCATCAACCTGCGAGATGCCCTTAATGACTTTGGCGCGCTATCACCCGACAGGGTATTGGAAATTTTGGAGCCTTTGACCGCAGGTTTGGCCGCCGCTCATACCGCCGGAGTTTTACATCGAGACCTAAAACCCGAAAACGTGTTTTTATCGGACAACGGAACAGTCAAACTCGGTGACTTTGGTCTTGCAAGAGAGATCTCTTCCCAGACCCAAACAGGTTCGATTGTTGGAACCGCAGCCTACCTATCCCCTGAGCTGGTGCTCCGCGGTCAGGCTGATGCCAGAAGTGATATCTACTCGCTTGGAGTTATGGCTTTTGAAATGCTTACCGGTAAACAGCCCTACGCAGGTGATCAAGCAGTCCAGATCGCCTACCAACATGCAAATAGCCACATTCCGGCGCCATCTAGTTTGAACCCGAAAGTTCCTGAACTGCTAGATGAAATAGTGCTCTGGGCCACTGCTAGAAATTCAAATGACCGCCCTGCCAGCGCCAAGGAATTACTCCCTGTTATATCTCGAGCCAAATCGGACATCAAGCGCGGTCTAACCACAACCTTCGAAGATTTTGGACTAATAAGAAACAACACTGAAGTGTTTGTTGCACCAGCCGGTGCAACCGAAGTTATTGGTGAATACCAGATAGATAAGGCTGAGCAAAGTTCTGATGGCTTCGTGAAGCTCAAGAAAGCCAACCGTCGCAGCGGGCGTTGGGTATTGATACTAACCCTGCTGGCAATTTTTGCTTCTAGTGGAGCGGGCTGGTGGTTTGCTAGCGGTCCAGGTGGTCAAGCTATTGTCCCCGAGCTTGAAGGTAGGTCGTTAGAAGTTGCCATTTCTGCCCTAGAGCCAATGGGGCTCACAGTACTTGAGCAACAAGAGCACAGCGCCCAGGTACCGGTTGGCCTAGTGATAAGAACGGAGCCAACCGCTGGCACCAGAGTTTTCAAGCAATCCGAGGTTACTTTGTTTATTTCCCTTGGGCCAAGGCAGGTGCTGGTTCCGGAATCCTTGGGACTAGACCTCGAGCAAGCGACCAAGTTGCTGGAATCAACTGGGCTCATAGCTGGAAATGTTTCTTCGTTTTTTGGACTGGCAGAGGCAGGCCAAGTTCTAGCATTTTCGAAACCAACTGGAACTTCGCTAGCTGAAGGCAGCGTGGTGGATTTACGCGTCTCGCTCGGTCCGTTGCCAGATGTTGTCGGGGAGGATTTCTCGCAGGCTACTCAGACACTAGAGTCACTTGGGCTTACCGTGACTTCGCTGGAGGTGTTCAATGATGATGTTTCGGCAGGGCGGGTTGTTTCCATCACTGCGTCATCGGATCCACTCCCCGAATCAGGATCTGTCACCCTAAACGTTTCTAAGGGTCCAGAGTTTATAACTTTGCCAAACGTTGTTGGAGAGACTGTAGCTGCTGCCAAGAATGCCCTTGAGTCTCTTGGTTTTACTGTGTTGGTAGACACCGATCAACTCAGTAGTCGATTTGGAGTTGTGAAGGTCACCAGGCAAAACCCTGCGGCATCTTCAAGAGTTCGTGTTGGAACCCAAGTAACTATCTATACGCGCTAGCGCTTCGAAAGCTTTTCAGAAACTAAGAATGCTAGCTCGAGTGACTGCATGTGATTGAGCCTTGGATCGCAAAGCGATTCGTAGTGCTGCTCTAAAGTAGCCTCATCGATTTTCTCGGATCCGCCCAAGCACTCTGCAACATCGTCACCAGTTAGCTCGATGTGTAAACCTCCAGGGAATGAGCCAAGCGACTTGTGAACATCGAAGAAACCAGAAACTTCATCCATAACATCGTCAAAGTGACGTGACTTGTAACCATTTTTGGTGGTGATGCCATTGCCGTGCATTGGATCGGTAACCCAAAGTGGCTTAGCGTCACTTGCCAAAACGGCCTCAATAAGGGATGGCAGTTTCTCTCTGATTTGAGATGCACCCATGCGGGTTATAAAGGTAAGCCTGCCAGGCTCGCGATTTGGATCAAGCTTTTCGATTAGGTCCAAAACATCCTTCGGCTTGGTGGCAGGACCAAGTTTTACGCCGATAGGGTTTCTAAGTCTTGCCATGAAATCAATGTGAGCTCCATCAAGCTGCCTGGTTCGCTCACCCACCCAAAGAAAATGTCCGCTGGTTCCGTAAGGGTTACCGGTACGAGAATCAATTCTGGTCAGCGGGCGTTCGTAGTCGAACAACAAAGCCTCGTGCGAAACGTAGAACTCGGTGCTCTTGAGAGCGTCAAAGTCAGCGCCACATGCATCCATGAACCTAATCGCGCGGTCAATTTCGCCAGCGAGTTGTTCGTAACGAGAGTTAGCTGGGTTATCAGTGAAACCCTTGTTCCACTCGTGTACCGAACGAAGATCTGCAAAACCACCGGTGGTGAAGGCGCGAATCAAATTCAGCGTTGAAGCCGAGGTGTGATAGGCGCGCACCATTCTGGCAGGATCAGTAGCTCTGGATTCGGGTGTGAAATCGTAGCCATTTACCGCATCACCTCGGTAAGCAGGTAGGGTCACGTCTCCACGAGTTTCGGTGTCCGAAGAACGAGGCTTTGCAAACTGGCCTGACATGCGACCCATCTTCACAACCGGCAGTGACGCTCCATACATCAAAACAACGGCCATCTGCAAAATTGTCTTGACTCGGTTTCGAATGCGATCCGCTGTGGCGTCGGCAAAAGTTTCCGCACAGTCACCGCCTTGCAGCAAGAATGCTTTACCTTCAGCAGCTGCAGCGAGCCTGGTCCTAAGAGTGTCTACTTCTCCGGCAAAAACCAACGGTGGAACTGTTGAAAGTTCTTGGCGAGCAGCAGCTAGTCGAGCCTGGTCAGTCCAGACCGGTTGCTGCGCGGCAACAAGATTCTGGTAATTGTCGAGCCCGCTCAAAACCTTCGGGTCAGCTTGTATGTTTGGCTCCATGATTTATTCTAAGTGGCGAGCGCTGCTCGCTTTTCCTTCACTGTCGAAGCGTACTGATCCGCGTATTCTTGACCGCTTATTCGCATCAGCTCATACATAATTTCATCAGTAACCGCGCGCAAGACAATTCGGTCACCTTCCATTCCATCAAATCTAGAAAAATCCAACGGCTTTCCGTAAACAATTCCCACCCGGCGAACCCGCGGAAACCTGGTTCCAATTGGCTGGACTTTTTCGGTGTCAATCATTGCAACGGGAATCACGGGTACTTTTGCTTCTAGCGCCATGCGGGCAATACCGGTTCTTCCGCGATAGAGCTTGCCATCAGGGGATCTAGTCCCTTCTGGGTAGATACCAAGAAGCTGGCCTTGCTCCAAAACACCCAGTCCGGTGTTCAAAGCGGCCTCAGATGCCTTGCCGCCAGATCTATCGATTGGCAGCTGTCCTGTGGATTTGAAAAAAAGTTTCACAAAAAATCCCTTGATGCCCTTGCCCGTGAAGTACTCGCTCTTGGCAAGGAAAACTACCGGTCTTGGGCACTGCAGTGGCAAGAATATGGAGTCCGAAAAAGAAAGGTGATTGCTGGCCAGAATTGCAGCCCCTGAGGTCGGCACATTCTCAACCCCGCGAGTCCATGGTCTAAAAATAAAGCGCAGCAGAGGACCTAGAACGAACGTCTTCAGAATGAAATACGTCATGGCTACCTCCCTGTCCTGGGCTAAATCTCAAGTTTAGTGTTCGAGCCTAGCTAACGCTATGGCGGGCTAAGTCGGCAGCTCCGATAAGGCCTGCCTGGTTCAAGAACTTTGCTTTGATGATCTTCAACTCCGGCCTATAACCCTTAGCTGGAATCAATCGCTCAAAAGAAGACCTAATCGGAGCCAGTAATCTATCTCCCACGGCGCTAACGCCGCCTCCGATAACAACTAGTTCAGGATCCAGCAACGGCACATAAATCGAAGCAATAGCTGTCCCAAGATTTTGACCGAGTTCAGAAATTAGCTCATTGGCAGCGCTATCGTCTTCGGAAATGGCCTGGTAGAGCTGCTCACCGGATAGCTCACCTGTTGCAAGCATCAATTCCTTTAGCCTTGCTGCCTTTGCGTCACCTGATGAGGCAAGCTCCCTCGCCGCTTTGAGTAGAGCCGTGCCCGAACAATAAGACTCAACACAGCCACGTTGCCCACAACCACACTGCTTGCCTCCTGGATTCAGCACCGCATGGCCAAGTTCTCCCCCGATACCGAAACCCCCTTTTAGCAAAATGCCATCCGAGATAATCGCCCCGCCAACACCGGTGCCAATTGTGAGCATGATCATGCTATTTGAACCAGCACCTGCACCAAAACGAAACTCTGCCCACCCGGCAGCGTTTGCGTCGTTCTCGAGCAGGACAGGAAGCTTGGTTTTGGTCTCAATTCGCTTTTTCAGCGGTTCATTGCGCCAGGCGGCAATGTTTGGGGAATGGTACATAATCTCTCGATCGGCGCTCATAAATCCTGCGGCAGCCACCCCAACAGCAGCCACTTGCTGACCTTCACCGAGAGCTGAAATCAGCGAGCCAATGGCTTCGATCATCTGGTCTGAATCATCAATTGGGCTGGGAACCTTAAGCTCGCTGAGGATGTTGCCGGCGTCATCAACAAGGGCACCGGCCATTTTCGTGCCACCGATGTCTATGCCTATTGAGTGCATCTTCTCGCCCATCTGAAAGGTCAAAAAAGACCAAAAAGCGAGTTTACCGCCCAAATTACGGATTGGGTGATCCACAAATGTGCTCAGATAGGCTCAGAAAGGCTATAGTTATCCAAAATCGAGCAAATACAGGAGCCAAAATGAGATCTTACGAACTGCCTTCGCTAGTCGAATCCTCTGCGAATGAGAGCATTACCGATCTTCTCCTTCAGAGAGTGAAACAAACCCCGAACCTGCCTCTTTTTGCTGTAGAAAAAACTCCAGGGGTTTGGACTGAGGTTAGTGCTAAAGATTTCCTGACTCAGGTTGAGGATCTTGCAAAAGGATTCATCGCTTCTGGAATTAGACCTGGTGACGCTGTTGGCATCATGAGCCGCACCCGCTACGAGTGGGCGCTGGTTGACTTTGCTTTATGGTTCGCTGGAGCTGTTTCAGTCCCAATCTATGAAACCAGCGCGCCGGCGCAGATTGAATGGGTGCTTTCAGACTCTGATGCAGTTGCATTGATAATCGAAAACTCGGAACACCAAAAAAGATTTGACTCAATCAAGGCAATGGTTCCATCCGTCAAGCAGGTTTGGAAACTAGAGGATGACTCGCTTGTGAAATTAGTTGCTCAGGGCAAGGAAGTCACTGCTCAGCAACTTGAGCAGGCTCGCAGTTCGTTGAAACTGGACTCGCTGGCCACAATTATCTACACATCTGGAACAACAGGTAAGCCAAAGGGTTGTGAACTGCTGCATCGTGGATTTGTTGATCTCTCAAAAAACTCCAAGATTGAACTTCCTGAGGTTGTAAAGGAAGGCTACGCAACCGTTATGTTCTTGCCTCTAGCTCACGTCTATGCGAGGTTCATCTCAATTCTTTGTGTTCACGCCGGAATCAAAGTGGGACACCAGCCTGACACCACAAACGTGGCAGCGGCAATGCAGTCTTTCCACCCTGACTTCTTGCTGGCAGTTCCTAGGGTGTTCGAAAAGGTTTACAACTCTGCTGAGCAGAAAGCCGAAGCCGGCGGCAAGGGAAAGATCTTCAGAAAAGCTGTGCATGTAGCTATTGATTACTCTCGTGCCCTAGACGCTAAAGGCGGACCTTCAATTGGGCTAAAAGTCCAGCACAAGATATTCGACATTCTTGTTTATAAGAAACTACGTGCCGCTATGGGTGGAAAAGTCAAATACGCAGTCTCTGGTGGAGCCCCATTAGGTGAACGACTTGGACACTTCTTCCGTTCAATTGGATTAATCGTTCTGGAAGGCTACGGACTTACAGAAACTAGCGCCCCGGCAATGATTGGGCGCGTTACAGACGCCAAGATTGGAAAAGTTGGCCGGGTTTTGCCTGGCTGTGGAGTCAAGATTGCCGATGATGGTGAGATTCTTCTTAAGGGTTCTAACGTCCTTCGTGGTTACTGGAAGAACCCGGAAGCTACTAAGGCAACGATGGACGGCGAATGGTTTAAGACCGGCGACATCGGCGAACTGGACGATGAGGGCTTCATTTCCATTACTGGACGTAAGAAAGAGCTAATTGTTACTGCTGGTGGAAAAAACGTTGCCCCTACAGCCTTGGAAGATCCGCTGCGAGCCAGCCCAATTATTGGCCAGGCTGTAGTCATCGGTGACCAGAGACCATTCGTTGCTGCTCTTCTTTCACTAGACCCAGAAATGATGCCCGCCTGGCTAGCTAACAACGGTCAACCTGCAGACTTGACACTTGAACAAGCAGCAAAAAACCCAAAGGTTCTTCAGGAACTACAAAAAGCAGTGGACGAGGTAAACGCAACAGTTTCTAACGCAGAAGCCATTAAGAAGTTTGAGGTTATCGATAGTGAGCTTTCGGAGAAATCCGGCCACTTGACGCCCTCACTCAAAATCAAAAGAGAGGTCGTGACCCGAGATTTCGCTCCGGTGATCGAGCAAATCTATGGCGGTTCACCGACAACATCTGACGCGATTAACCTTCCGAGCTAGTTAGGCATAAACCAGCTGGTTTCGCGAAGCGCTGCCATGCTGATTTTTCTAGCTTCGGGATCTAACCGATCTAAATACACCTTGCCGTCTAGATGGTCGATTTCGTGCTGCAAAACTTGAGCTAGTAACCCTTCGGCTTCAATGTTCACTTGCTCTCCTTCGATAGTGGTTCCAGAGACTTTTACCTTTTGGTACCTTGGAGTTTTTGACCAGATATCCGGAAGCGAAAGG
This sequence comes from Actinomycetota bacterium, assembly GCA_009704605.1. Classification (GTDB taxonomy): domain Bacteria; phylum Actinomycetota; class Actinomycetes; order Actinomycetales; family Microbacteriaceae; genus Rhodoluna. The sequence goes on along the minus strand of WLDW01000001.1, from coordinate 5,115 downwards.
CAACCTTCGTCTACAAGTTCTAGTTCGCCAAAAGTTTCAACAAGATCTGGATTGATCAGGTGCCCAATAACCCCATCGACTTTATAACTGAACGCTCGAAGGTTCACACCGATTTGTGGAGCGGCGACTCCTGCCCGACCTGGTAGGTCGGTTGCTTGCTCTAAATCAAGAATAAGGTTTCGAATGGAATCGGTTATCTCAGGTATTGGATCCGAGGCTGTTCTAAGGACCGGGTCACCAAATAACCGAATCTGTCTATCGGCCATAAATTAGAGTGGGGAAAGAATGGAGCCAACAACCTCAGCAGCTAGTTCTCTAGCTGCTTCACGCGTTTGACTGTTTAGCTCATTGAACTTGATAACTGATCCAGCAGCAAGGGCTGGGTCATATGGAATACGAATTACTGAGCGAACCCTAGTTTTGAAGTGCTGTTCGATCTCGTCTAGCTTTACCAGAAGTGTCGCCTGAGTTGCGGTGTTTAGTGCAACAACAGAATTTCTAACCAGTTCACCAAAGCCGTTCGCTTCTAGCCAGGTTAGCGTCTCCGAGGCCAGTCTTGCTTCGTCAACAGAACCACCGGAGACAATAACCAGGGTGCTTGCGCGCTGCAGGGTGGGCCTCATAACTGAGTGAACGATTCCAGTACCGCAGTCAGTGATTACTACCGAGTAGTAACGAGCTGCCATGTCTGCAACCACGTTGTAATCACCCTCGTTAAATGCTTCTGAAAGCATTGGATCGGCATCTGAGGCCAAAACATCAAGGCGGGTTTCATCTCTGGAAACCATGTTGGAAAACTCGGCGAAGCCATCAATTGAAGCTGCTCTGTTCACAACGTCTCGAACAGTGAATCTAGTTGACTTGCTAACACGCTCAGCCAAGGTTCCACGGTCTGGGTTGGCATCAATTGCAATAACTCGGTCTTCCCTGACCTGAGCCAGTGCCATACCTAGAAGTGTGCTGATGGTGGTTTTACCAACACCACCTTTTCTAGTTAGAACTGGAATGTACTTTGTTCCACCCTCAAGCAAGGCTCCAATTCTGGCATCCATTGCTTTGCGTGCTTTGACTTTGGGCGAATCACCTAAATTAATTAGCTTCAAGCTGATGAAGAACAGCAAGCGGCGCCAACCAGACTCCGGAGCCGCACGAAACTTTGCCGATGCGTCAATCAGTCTGTCTGCCGTAAGCATCGCAGCTGGTTCTGGTTCGTCAAAAGTCTCTCCACGAAGACTGTCTCTTCGTGAGTATCCAGTTCTTGTAAGGTCCTGCTCTTCGGTGACAACGGGCTCAAGCTCTTGTGCGCTGGTGTCTGGGATTACCTCGATCGAGGATGTTGCAGGTGAGATGTCTACTTCGTTCGAAACCACGGATAGTTGAGAGCTGACCTCAGAACCAAAATCCGCTGGGTCAACATTTGGAGAGTTTTCTCCAAGACCTGCTCCGTCTTCCCCGAATCCAGAATCCTTTTTCTTTGACAAGAACTATCTCCTAAGTGACTGAATCAAAATCAACTCTGCAATTCTAAGGCAGTTGCCAAAGCTGTGCTAACTAGCCTTCTATTTCAAGGATTAGATCGCCCGCGTCAACAGACTGGGTGCTGGAAATGGCAAGCCGCTTGACGGTTCCGGCCATGCTGGCTGTGATTGTGGCCTCCATTTTCATGGCCTCGATACTTGCAACCGGCTGCCCCAATTCAACTTTTGCCCCGGCCACTGTTTTTAGGGTGACAACACCCTGAAATGGTGCAGCGACGTGGCCAAGTTTAGAAACATCTGCTTTTTCAGAGCTAACCACATCGCTAACAATCTTTCGATCTCTTACGTTTATTGGACGTAGCTGCCCGTTGAGCGTTGCCATAACTGTTCTAAAGCCCTTAGCGTCCGGTGTTCCAATCGCTTCCAGGCCAATAAACAAGGTGAGGCCTTTGGAAAGTTCAATGACGTGCTCTTTTCCTTGCTCTAGACCGTAAAAAAAGTCGATCGTGTCTACTTGATCGAGGATTCCGTAGTTCTCTCGCATCTTCTTGAACTCCCGGTACGGGTCCGGAAACAGCAGTCTGTTTAGCGTTGCACGACGATCAGAACTGCTGCCCGCAAGCAAAGCCAAATCCTCAGCGGAAACTTCCGTTAGCGATAGATCAACAGTTTTGCCCTTGAGTACCTTGCTTCGGAAAGGTTCTGGCCAGCCACCAGGTAGATCACCCAATGCTCCGGCCATAAAACCGACTACTGAGTCTGGGATGTCATAGTTTTGCGGATTGTTTGCAAAATCCTCTGGGTCAGCACCCACAGCAACCAGGTGCAATGCTAGGTCGCCAACAACCTTTGACGAAGGTGTCACCTTCGGTGGTCTACCTAAAATCTTGTTCGCGGCCGCATACATGTCCTCGATCTGCTCGAACTGGTCCCCAAGTCCTAGCGCTATTGCCTGCTGCCGCAGGTTCGAAAGCTGTCCACCTGGAATCTCGTGATCATAGATCCGACCAGTAGGTGCCGGTAAACCTGATTCAAAGGGTGCATACACTCGTCTGACGGCTTCGAAATAAGGCTCAAGCTGGGTGAATGCAGACAGTGGAATCTGGCAATCGCGGTTCGTGTTCGAAAGCGCTGCAACCAAAGACGATGCCGATGGCTGCGAGGTGGTTCCACTCATCGGAGCGCTTGCAACATCTACGGCGTCAACACCGGCTTCAATTGCTGCCAATAGTGTCGCTAGTTGACCGCCCGCGGTGTCATGGGTGTGCAGGTGAACGGGCAATTCAAATTTCCCGCGCAGAGCTGCAACGAGCAACCTGGCAGCTTCAGGGCGTAACAGGCCTGCCATGTCCTTGATTGCAATGATGTGTGCACCAGCGCTAACAATCTTCTCGGCAAGGCTCAAATAGTAATCAAGTGTGTATAGATCTTCTTTCGGGTCAAGCAAGTTTCCGGTGTAGCAAATTCCAACTTCCGCAATCGCGGTCTTGGTTGCGAGCACCGCTTCAATCGCAGGACGCATCTGCTCCACATCGTTTAGCGCATCAAAGATCCGGAAAATATCCACACCCGACTCAGCTGCTTCCTTCACAAACGCATCTGTAACAGTTTCTGGGTATGGCGTGTAACCCACAGTATTTCGACCGCGGAGTAGCATCTGAATACAAATGTTTGGGATTGCCGCTCGAATCGCGGCTAATCTTTCCCAAGGGTCTTCGGCCAAGAATCTAAGTGCCACATCATATGTGGCTCCTCCCCAAGCCTCAACAGAAAGTAGCTGTGGAGTAAGGCGCGCCAGATGCGGTGCCACCTGAACCAAATCTCTAGTTCGGATTCTTGTTGCAAGAAGCGATTGATGAGCATCTCTGAAAGTTGTATCGGTAATTGCAACGTGTTTTTGGTTTCGTAGCTCCTTTGCAAAAGCTACTGGACCAAGAGCCAAAAGTCTTTGCCTGGATCCATCTGGGGCTGGAACAGTTAGGTCGACAGTGGGAAGTTTGATGGCGGGGTTCACGTAGTTGAGCCTTGGACCGTTTGGTTGATTCACAGTAGTCTCTGCTAACCACTGCAACAGCTTTGTTCCGCGATCTTTTGAAGGTCTGGTGAGCATTAGCTCAGGTCGCTCTTCTATGAAGGCGGTACTCAGGTTTCCAGTTGCAAAGGTTTCATCTTCTAAAACGCCCTGCAGGAATGAAATGTTAGTTGCGACTCCGCGAATTCTGAATTCGGCGAGTCCTCTTCTGGCTCTTGCAACAGCTGCCTCAAAGGTTAGACCCCTGGCGACCAGCTTCACGAGCAAAGAATCAAAGTGCGGTGAAACTTCTGAACCGGCTGTGACCGTTCCTCCGTCGAGTCGAATTCCTGCTCCTCCGGGAGAGCGATAGGTAGTTATCTTTCCGGTGTCTGGCCTGAAATTCGCTGAAGGATCTTCTGTTGTGATTCGGCACTGAATCGCAAAGCCTCGCATCGAGATAGTTTCTTGTGAAAGACCCATGTCTTGAAGGCTCTGACCCGAAGCAATCCGCATTTGAGACTGCACGAGGTCGATGTCAGTGATTTCCTCGGTTACGGTGTGCTCCACCTGAATCCTTGGGTTCATCTCAATAAAGACGTGCTTGCCTGCGTTTGGGCCCACAGTTTCGACTAGGAACTCAACCGTTCCAGCGTTTTGGTAGCCAAGCTCCTTGGCGAAGTTGACAGCGTCTTTGTATAGCTGCTTACGCAAAGTCTCATCGATGTTTGGGGCTGGAGCAATCTCAACCACCTTCTGGTTACGGCGCTGAATCGAGCAATCGCGTTCGAAGAGATGAACAACATTGCCTGTACTGTCGGCCAAGATCTGAACCTCGATGTGACGAGGCCTAAGCACGGCCTGCTCAAGAAAGACCCTGGCATCGCCAAATGCGCTTTGCGCCTCCCTTGAAGCTTGGTCGATTGCCTCGGCAAGATTTTTGGCATCTGCGACGCGGCGCATGCCGCGTCCGCCACCGCCAGCTACCGCCTTAACATAAAGAGGAAAGCCAATCTTCTCTGCCGCTTTGATTAGCTGCTTTGGGTCTTCTGAAGATCCAGAAGATTGCAAAACTGGAACCCCGGCTTTGGTCGCTGCGGCAATTGCATTTACTTTGTTGCCAGCTAGCTCTAAAACCTCAGAGCTTGGACCTATAAATGAAATGCCGTTTTCGCGAGCAGCTTTTGCAAGTTCGGGGTTCTCGGACAAAAAACCATAGCCGGGGTAAATGGCATCGGCACCGCAAGCTTTTGCAACTCGAATGATTTCGGCAACGTTTAGGTAAGCACTTACCGGGTGACCCTTTTCACCAATTTGATATGCCTCGTCAGCTTTTTGACGATGAGTGGAGTTGCGGTCTTCATATGGAAAAACGGCCACAGTCTTGGCACCAAGCTCATAGGCAGCTCGAAAGGCGCGAACAGCGATTTCGCCTCGATTTGCGACCAAAATCTTGCTAAACATGGGCCCTTACTGATGGTTAGAAACAGTTCGTTTCGCGTAAATACATTAACTCAATAAAAAGGTAGCCTATTTGGGTGCATGTACTAAGCGTGAGTTCCCTAAAGGGCGGTGTCGGAAAGACAACCGTTGCCCTAGGGCTTGCCTCAGCATCACTATCTAGAG